>JAPLNA010000211.1:0-6181 GCA_026693065.1 Planctomycetota bacterium | reverse complement strand
GCCTTCGTACCGAAGGCCGCTAAACGCGGGGGAGAGGGAGGAGAGTTTGCGACCCAGTTCCGCTAACTCCTCGCTCGTGGGGCGGAAGGGCGGGACGCGGCGATCCAGCGGCGGGGGCGGGAGCGTGTCCCCGCGGAGCGAAAGCCCGTCCATCACGATCGCCCGCACCATCGAGTCGAAGAGCTGCTCGGCGTGCAGGTCGCCGTCGAACCGCACGCGGTGGGTCATCAGGTCGCCGCGGCGAGGGGCCGGGTCGTCGAACCGGTGAAGCCCCACGCGAATCCCCGCCCCGCTCAGGTATGTCAGGATGGCCGAACTGCGGGCGAAGAACTCGAAGTCCACCGCCGCGTCCACCTTCCGCCGCCGCAGCCGCCACAGCACGCCGATCGTGTCGACCAGCACCCGCAGCAACCCGCTCGTGCGGATCGTCAGGACGTTCTCGCGGGGCAGAAGGTCCATCACGTCGAGGATGAACCGGTTCTCGGCGAAGGTGAGGAAGAAGACATTCCGGCGGCCGACCATCTCGACCGCCCGGCGGATCGCCGGGGCCGCCAGCACCGTCGCGCCCTGCTCGGCGGGTTTGACGAAGAGAATCGTCCTGGGCCGCCCGGGGCGCCCCCGGCGGCGGAGGGCGTCGGCCAGCTTCCGCAGGCCCGTCAGCGCCCAGCAGACCGGCAGGGCCAGCCAGGCGTCAATCCGTCGCATGGTGGAGGTTTTCATGAGGTATCCTTCCCCCAGTTTCGGCGATTGCGGCCCGGCCTTCGAGGAAAATCCGGTCGCCCTCTCAGGGCCCGATCGCCGGGCGGCTGGGTTCCAGGGCCGCCCGGGCGCGAGCCAGATTCTCCCGGGCCTCGGCGAAGTCCGGCGCCCAATGCACCGCCTCGGCCGTCCGGTAATCCGCGTTCCGCGCCACCGTCCTTGCCCCCAGCGCCGCGGCCAGGGCGACGGCCAGGAGGATCGGCACGGCTGTCAGCTCTTGCCGGGCCAGCCTCTGCCAGATCGCCCACCCGCCCAGGACCACCAGCGTGACGACGGCGGCCAGCGGCAGGTACATCCGCTTCTCCGCCGCCACCTGCTGGGGCAGGGGCGCGAGGCTCGAGCTGGGGGCCAGGATGGCGAAGAACCACACGCCCAGGAACGCCGCCTCCGCCCGCCGCCGGAACGCCCACGCCGTTGCCGCCAACAGGGCCGCGACGCCCGCCAGGTACGGCCACGCCCACCCGTCCGCCGGGCCTTCGGCGCCGTCGTCGATGAGATTCTCCGTCGTGCCTTGTTCTTCCTGCATTCCGGGCCCGCCAGGCCGCCCCGATCATGCCGCCCGGGCCCTTCGGCGTCAAAGACTTCGGCCCCGACGTGGCGCTATTGCCTCCGCTTCCGGGCCGCCGCCAACGCGCCCACGCCCAACAGGGCCAGCGTCGCCGGCTCGGGGGTGATCACGACCTGCCCGGCGTAGACTTGGCCGGAGGGCTGCCCCACTTCAGTCCAGCAGAATGTCAGGTCGGCCTCCGTCGCGGCCCCCGGAAACACCGGGTTGCCGATGGACCAGACGGTGGCGTCGTTGGCCTTGAAGCGGGCAGACCCCGAGAGAGAACCCTCGGCCAGGCAGTTGGCGGTCGGGTTGACGTTCTTGAGCGTGGCCGCCCCGGTGATCCTGTCGACGGTCAAGACCATGTCATGGTTGATGACCGGAGCGGGAGAGGGCACGCTCACCGGGCCGCCGGTGGCGCCGAAGTTGTCCCTCAGGAGGTAGAAGTCTTCCGGGCCGACTTCGCCGTCGTCGTTCAGGTCGCCCAACGTCCACGATTCATGCTGACCACAGGGCAGGCTCGCCAGGCCAAATTCGTTTCTCATGACGCTGTGGTCTGCGAGGTTGACCTGCCCGTCCATGTTGATGTCGCCCGCGATGGTATTCCACTCCGCCGCCGCCCCCGCCGTCGCCGCCAACGCCGCCACCAACACCGCCGCCGCCTACGTCGTTGTCCTTCGCATCATTTCTCTCCTTCCAGGCTCTGTTGTTCTTGTGTCAGGAAACGCTCTCATCCCGCCGGGCTACTTCCTTCGCTTGCGCATTGCCAGGACCCCGCCCACGCCCAGCAGAGCCAGCGTGGCCGGCTCGGGGACGGTTGTCAGGGGAACGTCGGCGGCCTGGCCGAAGTAGTCCTTCAGCAGGGCGAAGTCCTCCAGGCCGACTTCCCCGTCGTTGTAGCAGTCGCCCTGGCTCCAGCCGATGCCCGGGCCGCTCTGGCCGAAGTTGTCTTTGAATGCGGCGAAGTCTTCCGGGCCGACCTCGCCGTCCAGGTTCGCGTCGCCGGGAATGGCCGCCAGCAGGCTCACGCCCGTGTCGCTGTACAGGGCATTGAGCGTCGCATGGCCGTTGAACACCGGACCGGCCACGGCGTCGAACAGGCCCAATCGAAGGCCGCAATCGATAATGTCGAACGTCTGCCCGTAGGCCGGCACGAACCCGTTGATCAGCGACAGGTTCAGCGTCCCGCTGAGCGTGGCCGCACCGTCGTAGACCAGGTTGTCGGACTGGGTTCCCGGATCGGCCCCGCCGATTTCCATTTCCAGGACGCTGCCAGAGGTAAACCAGGCGTTCCCCAGAGACACGCCGGCCGGGCCGTCGCCGGGTGAGAACGTCCCGGAAAACACCACGTTCTGAAACTGCCCCGTACCTTTGACGTACCCTTTTAGCGTGATGGTCGTGGCGCTGGTGATCAGCCCGTTGTTGGTCAGGGCCTTCGTCGCGTCGTTGGGTGTGTCGATCGTGCCTTCACCGGAAACGGTCCTGCCGACGCCGATGACCAGTCCGCTATCGGCCTTGAGCGTCCCAGGCGTGCCTCCGCTGCCCAAAGTCGTGGTCGAACCCAATGTCACCGTCCCGGCCGACCGCAACGTGACGAGGTTGGCGGCGGTATGAAGTTCGCCGTCGGTGGCAAAGCCGTTACCGGCCGTCGTGTCGCCCAGCGCCAGGGCGCCCGTGGCCTCGATCAGCGAGCCGGCCAGTCCGGTCACCGGCGCCGTTACGATACCCGACCCACGTAGCGTCCCGCCGACGCTGACGGCGCCCGCGGAGAGGGCGCCGCCGTTGACCTGGAGCGTGCCACCGGCCTGAACCGTGACCTCCTGGGCCACCTTGAGAGAGCCGACGGCTCCGACTTCCACCCGCCCCGTGCCGCCTATGGTCAGCGCCTTGGGGGTTGTTGTCACGGTGAAGTCATCATTCACCCGGCAGATACCGGCGTTGACGATCATGTTCTCTCCCTCCGGCGGATTCTCCAACGTCAGCCCATCGACCAACCAGTGGACTGTCGGCCAGTCATTGGTGGAACCGTCCCATGGAATCTGCGCTAATCTGACTCTCGTCACTCTTCCCGTCAGGGTCAGCGTCAGAACGTCACTGCCGGCGATGGTAGCCCCGGGCAGATCCTGATCCGACAGCTTGAAATGGTAGGTTGCCGAGTAAGTGCCCACCGTGCTCGTATCGAACCGGAACGCATAGGGCGTCCCCGTGCCCGCGGGCAGGTTCGTGAAGTCCGTCAATCCCGCCTGACGATACAACCGGCCGACGTCCCCGGTGCCGGCGTCGATCAGGTCCAGGTCCAGCCCCGCCGTCGCGCCGGGCGTCGTCACGTTGGCGAACACATCGAAGAGGCTGTCAAGATACCCGCCGCCGGCATCGACGTAGACGCTGCCAAAGTTAAGAGTCAGGGTCTTGGCGCCGAGGGTCGGCGTTCCTGCCCCCGTGAGGTTCTGGAAGGAGGCGCTGCTGTGGTCCAGGATGCTGCCGGTCACCGTGACGGTCGTGCCGCCCAGGTTGTCAGCAGCGCCGGAAAGCGGGGAGTCGTCGGCGTAGGTCCGAGTGAACGCCTCGCTGATGGCCCCAACGCCCCGGCCTGTGTTCAACGTGGCCGAGATCGTCTTGGACGTGCCCTGCGTCACGCCCGTCGCGTTCGTCAGGAACACGCCGTTGCTGTCGGTGGCGCCGGTGGTCTTGAGGTTGACCCTATCGCCGGCGGCGTTGCTGACGCCGGTCGTCGTGGTCCCGCTCACGGGGCTGGAGTACCCCACAATGGCCGTCGGGAAAGCGATGGTCGTGCCGATCGCCGAGGCGTCGGCGTGATCGTAAATGTGCCCGGTGACGACGACCGTTTCCGTGCGAAGGCTGTTGCTGGCCCCGGACAGGGACGAGTCGTCGGCATAGGTTCGGGTGAACGTCTCGCACACAGGCCCGACGCCCCGGCCAGGGTCCAATGTGGCCGTGATCGCCTTCGACGTACCCGCCGCCACGGCCCTGACATTTGTCAGGGACACGCCATTGCTGCCGGTAGCGCCGGTGGTCTTCAGATCCACCCGGTCGCCCGATGCGTTGCTCATGGATGTACTGCCCGTCAGCGTGCTGTAACCGACAATGGCCGTCGGCAAGCTGATGAACGTCGAAGCCGCCGACCCGCTGGCATGATCGTAGATGTGGCCTTCCAGGGTCACCGTGGTCCCGCCGGTCGTGGGGGTGTCGCCGGCAATCGTGATACTGCCCGACACGCTGCCAACCGCATTGACATCGGCGTACGTCACGGCGTGGGCGGCGGCCCCGTACGGCGCAATGGCATTGCCTTCCATCGCGGCGCCGACGACATGATAATTGCCCGCAGATACGCTCCCAACGCTATAGGCCCCGGAGAACCCGCCGGTCTCGGTCACCGCGATGATGGAACTGGGGCTTGTGCCGCCGACGATGATGGAGGGCAACGTTACCGTGCCCGGCCCGACGGAGATGGTGGGGCCGGCGGGGGTGTTGATGATAATCTTGCCGATGTACGTATCGGCGGCCGACTGGCCCGACTCACGCCAGTAGAAACTCAGATCGCTCAGCGAAGCCATGCCGGGCAGCACCGGGTTGCCGATGGAATAGGGCAACGCGGTGGTCTTGAAGTTGGCGTACGCCCCGGTCGTGAGGGTGCCTTCGGAAATGCTCCTGGTCTGGATAACGGGGTCGCTGCTCATGATCGGGCTGAACGAAGCCACGCTGGCGCCGAACGTCGTCATCGTACCCACGATGTCGGTGACACATGCGTCACAGATGCCCTTCCACGTCCCCGGCGAGGAGGGGATGATCTCGCCGCTGATCGGGTCTGTCGTGGCGCGGGCGCCGGGATTCAGATACGCGGCAACGGCGCTGTCGAGGGGGTTGGGGCCGACCGACTTGATCTGATAGATCTCGACGTGATGGGCAACGGTACCCACGTTCTTCAGGGTCGCGGCGCCGGTGGCGTAGTCGACCGTCAAGACCATGTCCTCGTTGAGAATCTTCGCCGCGGGCAGGCCGCCTGCCCATATCCCGATCGTAACGGCGATCAGTCCCAGTGTTCTCACGATCCCATTCCTTTCGTTCTTCGCCGGCATAGCCGCTCTTTGCGGGCTCGCCAGAACATCCCGTGCGTAGCGACGGCCGTGCGAAGGACAGAACAAAACACGACTGGAAAAAGGCCCTGGAGGCAGGGTGCCAGGCAGAGAAACCGAGCGAGCGAGGCCCGCTCTGCCTGCCCTCACGCCGGCGGCTCAGCCGGGTTCTGTCAAAGAGGCCGCCGTTTCCACTCACGGCGGCCAGAGCATGAATGACAATCTACCGCGCCACGTCGGTTCTGTCAGTAGGAAAACCACCAGAAGACTGGGATTCTGCGGGATAGTCTGTTTGGCGTATGCCCGTGGCGAGGCAACAGAGATATCACCAAGCTGGTGATCTATGCATTGGGTAACGTGTTATTGACAAGCTGGTTAGAGGAAAGTTGACTCGATTCCAATTATTCCGAGTGCGCAGGCGAAATAATTCTGAAAATAATTCGGCGCGTTGTGGGCAAAGGAGTTACGGAAACACCAGGGCCGATTGGGTGGGAAAAGGGTTGTGGAATTACCATGTATTATGAATGGCAGGATGCGCGCTGTGGGCGAGGAAACAGTAATCAGTAACCTGTAATCAGTAACCAGTAACCAGTTAGAGACTTGGGAGATATGAGGATGCCTGGACGGATTACGGGTTACTAGGCAAGTGCCATAACATCCCGCGCACCCAAGTGCCAATGAGGCCAGGTGTCAATACATCCCGCTCACTCAACGAAGAGCCTTGGAGGGAGGCTATACGATACCTGTTTGCCTCCTTGCTGTTTGGTGTGGGTAGAACGCC
>JAPLNA010000210.1 GCA_026693065.1 Planctomycetota bacterium | reverse complement strand
GGCTCTTGCTCGCTGAAACTGGGGATGGGGCAAGTCAGAGGCCGTCGGGCTTGTCCCGTTCGCCCCGGGCGGGTACAGTCTGGGCCTGTCAACCCTGTGAAAGGAGCGTTCCATGTGTAAACCTTCGAACCTCGTGCGTGCGGCGGCGGTGGCCCTGGCGATTCTGGCGGCGACGGCCTTGCCCTCCTGCAAGCGAATGACCGGCGAGAAGCAATCCCATGCCGACCAGCTCTACATCCAGGTCTCCGCCCTGGGCGGGTTGGACTACTTCTACGACCACAAGCTCGGGATGGAACTGGCCGGCAAGGCCCTGGGCGTGCAGACCGACTACGTGGGCCCGGCCACCTACGACATGTCCGCCATGGTCACCGCCCTGGAGCAGGCCATCGCCCGCAAACCCGACGGGCTGGTCGTGGTGGGGTTCGAGGACTCGCTCAACCCGATCGTCGACAAGGCCGTCGCCGCGGGCATCCCGGTGGTGACGGTGGACGCCGACCTGCCCCAGTCCAGGCGAGTGGCGTTCGTGGGCACGGGCAACGTCCGGGCCGGGTACGAAATCGGCAAGAAGCTCTCCCAGGTCGTCGGCAAGGGCAAGGTCGCCCTGCTCTACAAGCCCGGCCAGTCCAACCTCGAGGAACGCCGCCAGGGCTTCAAGAAGGCCCTCGCGGAAAACCCCCAGATCGAGTTCGTGGACGAGGGCAACACGCAGTCCGACCCGATCAAGGCCGCCCAGGCCGCCGCCTCCCTGCTCCAACTGCACCCGGACCTGGCGGGCTTCGGCTGCATCGAGGCCGAGGGCGGCGCCGGCTCGGCCACCGCCGTCAAAGAGGCCGGCAAGGTCGGCCAGGTCAAAGTCGTCTCGATGGACCGAGGCGGCGAGGTGCTCAAGTACATTCAGGAAGGCGTGATCCAGGCCAGCGTGGCCCAGCAGACGGCCCTGATGCCCTTCTACGCCGTGCAGATCCTGTACAACCTTCGCAACAATCCCGCGCCCATCTCCACAGACAACGCCAAGGCCGGCGTCAGCGGCGCGCCCGTGACCGTCGACACCGGCGTGATCATCATCGACAAGGACAACTGCTCGCTCTTCGTCCGCGCCGCGGCCACCCCGCCCGCCGCCCCGGCCACCCGACCCGCCAGTGCTCCCGCCAGCGCCCCGGCCACGGGGCCAACGACCCAGCCCGAGGCCCAGAAATAGCGAGCCCACAAGCCGACCCATGCCCGATCTTGTTTCCCATGTTCGCCGCTTCGTCAAAGCGCTCCCGGGCGTTCGGCCCCCGGACGGCGTGTACCTGGACGCCCGCGGCGAGCAGGGAGGACCTTCTCATGCATAAGCTCTCGACCGTCATGTGTGCGGCGGTGGCGCTGGCGGCGATGGGCCTGCCCTCCTGCATGCCGGTGGCGGGGGACAAGCAGGCCCATCCCGACCAACTCTACATCGAGGTCTCCGCCCTGGGCGGGCTGGATTACTTCCACGACCACAGGCTGGGGATGAAGCACGCGGGCGAGGCTCTGGGCGTCCAGACCGACTACGTCGGCCCGCTCGGTTACGACATGGCCCTCATGGCCGACGCCCTGGAGCAGGCCATCGCCCGAAAGCCCGCCGGGCTGGTCGTGGTGGGTTTCGATGCGTCGTTGATCCCGATCATCGACAAGGCCGTCGCCGCGGGCATCCCGGTGGTGACGGTGGACGGCGATCTGCCCGGCTCCCGGCGGGTCGCGTTCGTGGGCGTGGACGAAGTCAAAGCCGGTTACGAGGTCGGCAAGAAACTCGCCCAGATCGTCGGCAAAGGCAAGGTCGCCCTGCTTTACAAGCCCGGGCAGCCCAACCTCGAGGAACGCCGTCAGGGCTTCAAGCAGGCCATCGCGGAAAACACCCAGATCGAGCTCGTGGCCGAGGGCAACACGCAGTCGGACCCGATCAAGGCCGCCCAGGCGACCAGCTCGCTGCTCCAACTGCACCCGGACCTGGCGGGCTTCGGCTGTATCGAGGTCGACGGCAGCGTCGGCTCGGCCGTCGCCGTCAAGGAAGCCGGAAAAGCCGGCCAGGTCAAGATCGTCGTCCTGGACCACAGCCGCCAGACGATCCAGTACATCCAGGACGGCGTGATCCAGGCCGGCGTGGCGAGGCAGACCGCCCTGATGCCCTTCCACGCCGTGCAGATCCTGTATGGCCTTCGCAACAACACCCAGAGGATCTCCAGCGACAAGGCCAGGCCCGGCATCGGCGGCGTGCCCAAGAGCGTGGATGTCGGCGTGGTCATCATCGACAAGGACAACTGCTCGAACTTCGTTCGCTCGAGGCCAGGCCGTCCGGCCACAGGCCCCGGGAGCCAGGAATAGCGACTTCCAAGAGCCAACCCATGCCCGATCTCGTCCTCCAGGTTCGCGACATCGTCAAGACGTTCCCGGGCGTCCGCGCCCTGGACGGGGTGCACCTGGACGTCCGGCGAGGGGAGGTTCACGCCCTCGTGGGCGAGAACGGGGCGGGCAAGAGCACCCTGATGCACATCCTGGGCGGCATCCAGAAGCCCGACTCGGGCACGATCGAACTGGAGGGCCGCCTGGTGTCCTTCACCGACGCCCACCAGGCCGCCCTCGCCGGCATCAGCGTCGTCTTCCAGGAACTCTCCCTCGCGCCCAACCTCTCGGTGGCTGAGAACCTCCTGGCCAACCGTCAGCCGGTCGGGCGATGGAACCTGATCGACCGCCGCCGGCTGCACCAACAGGCCCGCGACCTGCTGGCGATGTTCGACCTCGACCTGGACCCGGACACGCCGGTGGCCGCCCTCTCGATGGCCCGCCGCCAGGTGATCGAGATCCTCAAGGCCATCTCGCATAACCCCAAGGTCCTCATCCTCGACGAACCGACCAGTTCGCTCACCGGGCCCGACACGGGGCGGCTCTTCGCCGTCATCGAGGGCCTCAAGGCCCGCGGCGCCAGCTTCATCTACATCAGCCACCACCTGTCGGAGATCTTCCGCGTCGCCGACCGCGTGACGGTCCTGCGCGACGGTCGGCACGTGGGCACCTGCCCGGCCGCCGGGGCCACAGAGGAATCGCTCGTGCGGATGATGGTGGGTCGGGAGATTTCCAACATGTACGGCCGCCGGTCGCACGAGGTGGGGCCTGAATACTTCTGCGTTCGCGGCGCGAGCGGCGGGCGATTCCAGGACGTCAGCTTTGGGTTGCGTCGGGGTGAGATCCTGGGCCTGGCCGGGCTGGTCGGGGCGGGGCGGACGGAGTTGGGGCGCGCCCTCGTCGGGGCCGACTCGCTCGTCGCCGGCGAAATCGCCCTCGACGGCCGGCCGCTGCACCTGGGCTCGCCGCGAGAGGCCGTCCGCGCCGGCGTGGGCTACCTCACCGAGGACCGCAAGGAGCAGGGGCTGTTCCTGCAAATGGCCATCCGCGACAACTGCGTGGCCCCCAGCCTGGGGCGCTTCGCCTCCCGGGCCGGGTGGATGAACGAGAGGGCCATCGACGCCTTCGCCGACGCCGCCCGCACGAAATTCCACATCGTCTGCCCCGGCCTGGACCAGCAGGTGCGGAACCTCTCGGGGGGCAACCAGCAGAAGGTGCTGCTGTCGATGTGGATGGGCATCGGCCCGAAGGTGCTCATCGTGGACGAGCCCACGCGCGGGGTGGACGTGGGCGCCCGCAGCGAGATTTACACGCTGCTTCGCGACCTGGCCGCCACGGGCGTGGGCGTCGTGCTGATCTCCAGCGACCTGCTCGAGGTGCTGGGCCTGTCCGACCGCGTGCTCGTGATGCGCCAGGGGCGCCTCGCCGGCGAGTTCGCCGCCGATCAGGCCACCGAGGAAAACGTCATCGCCTGCGCCGCCGGAGTGACGTGAGAACCGACTTTCAGGAGAGCCCGTGCGTAAGAAACTGGGAATCGTGATGACGGCCGCCGGCGCGGGGGTTTTCGTCGCCCTGCTGGTCCTGCGAGCCCTCGGGGTCGTCCGCCCCGTCTCGGGCGGCTTTCTCCAGGAGATCGTCCTGTCGGAGGCCCTGGGCCTGCCGCTGGCGATGCCCTTCACCCTGTCGGCCCTGCTGGCGGGCGCGGGGGTATTCCTGGCGGCGCGGCGGGCGATGGCGCGCGTCCGCGAACTCATGATCTTCCTGATCGTCTTGGCCGCCTTCGCCTTCATGGCCGACGCCTCCGAGGTCTTCCTCGGCTGGACGAACCTGTCGGCCATCCTGCTGGCCGTCTCCCTCCAGGCGATCATCGCCATCGGCATGACGGTGCTGCTGGTTTCGGGCGGGTTCGACCTGTCGGTGGGGGCGACGGCGGGGCTGGCCGGGGCGGCAGCGGCCCTGGTCCTCACACGCCTCTGCCCCGCCCTCCCGGGCCCGGCCGTCCTGGGCGTGGTGCTGGCCCTCCTGGTCGGCCTGGCGACCGGGGCCTCCGTCGGCGCGGCCAACGGGCTCATCGTCGCTCGCGTCGGCATCAACCCCTTCATCACCACCCTGGGCATGATGCAGATCGTGCGGGGCCTGCTCCTGCTGGTCACCAACGGCAAGAACGTTTCGGACCTTCCGACGGCCTTCACCGTGATCGGGCAGGGCGGGCTCGTCCTGCCCGGCGGCGCCCGCATCCAGTTCCCCATCCTCATCTCCCTCGTCCTGGTGGCCGCCGGAGACGTCCTCCTGCGACGCAGCCGCTTCTTCCGCCAGAACTACTACCTCGGCGGCAACGAAAAGGCCGCCATCCTCTCGGGCATCCGCGTGGACCGCATCAAGATCTTCAACTACACCCTGACGGGCCTGCTGGCCGCCGCCGCCGGCGTGATCATGACCGCCCGCCTGGGCAGCGCCTCCGTCACCGCCGGGGTCGGGCTGGAACTCCAGGTCATCACCGCCGTCATCATCGGCGGGGCCAGCCTCCAGGGCGGAGAGGGCACCGTGCTCGGGGCCTTCCTGGGCTCGATCCTCATGGCCATCATCCTCAGCGCCCTGACCCTCCTGGGCATCAATACCAACGCCCAGGAACTCATCATCGGCGCCACCCTCCTGCTGGCCGTCCTGGCCGACACCCTCGGCAAAAAACGCCGCGGCGCCCTGTAGAGGAACCCGCCTCCCCCGTTCCGACCCCGATGCCCACCCCGGGCGCGGGTGCCGTGGTTTGCGGCGCAGCCGCAACCACACCGCTCGATCTGCCGGAGGTCATAGGGACGTGGTTGCGGCTGCGCCGCGAACCACGGCACCCGCGTCCGACAACGGCGGTCACGCCTCGGGCATCGGACCGTATTTGACTATGCCCCGCGCCGGCGGGTATCATCTTGTTCGAAGGAGCTGCCATGAACGAGGACATGTCACGAAGGGGATTCCTGAAGCTCGCCGCCGCCGGCGCCGCCGGGGCCGCCATGGCGAGGGTCGCCGCCGGGGCGGCACTCGTGACCAGCAGGCCCGCCGGCACCATGCCCACACGCGTCCTGGGGAAGACCGGCGCCACCGTCAGCATCCTCGCCCTCGGCGGGCAGAGCGCCATGACCGACCTGCCCGACGACGACCTGGCCGTCAAGTTCGTCAACGACTGCATCGACGCGGGCATAACCTATCTCGACACGGCGGCGATGTACGGCCGAAAGGACGACCCCCGCAACAGCGAACGCCGATACGGCAAGGCCATCGGCAAACGGCGGAAGGACGTCTACCTGGCCACCAAGACCCTCGAACGCACCGCCGACAAGGCCATGCGGGACATCGAGACCAGCCTGAAGCTCCTCCAGACCGACCACCTCGACTGCCTCCAGGTCCACTGCCTCATGCCCACCGACGACCTGGCCGCCCTGGGCAAACCCGACGGCGTATACACCCTCCTGCGAAAACTCCGCGACCAGAAGGTCATCCGATTCATCGGCGTGACGGGCCACGCCGGGGCCGCGTGCCTGAAGCAGGCTATCGAAATGTACGAATTCGACACCCTATTGACGACCTTCAACCCCACCAAGGAGCGTCGCGAGTACGAAGAGACGCTCCTGCCGGTCGCCCGGAAGCAGAACCTGGGCATCGTCGCGATGAAGGTGATGGGCGGGACGCCGCAATACGACCGCAAGGGCGTCGAGGGGCTTCCGGGCGTGCTCGTGGGCGAGGGGGCGGGCAAGGCCTCCCCCGAAAAACTCCTCCGCTACGCCCTCTCCCTGCCGATCCACGTCGCCACCAACGGCATTTACGACCACAAGCAACTCCGCCAGAACCTGGAAGTCTGCTACCGCTTCGGGCCCATGACGGAGGCCGAACGCCAGTCGCTGCAGGCGGCCCTCCACCACAGCGACGCCCTGCTGGCCTACAACAAACCCGGGCACCTGTTCGCCTGAAGAGGAGAACCGACATGAAGAGCCTCACCACGTCGTTCCGCGTCCTTGCGCTGTGCTTCCTTGCGACGGTGGCCGCCAACTGCACGACGCCGCCCACCCTCCCGGGTCCGGGCGGGTTCGGTGCGCGGGAGGTCTCCCCCACGCCCCCACGCCCCCCGGGCCAGACGGACGTCATCGAGCTCCGCTGCCCGCCCATCGAGACCGTCCGCGTCGCCTTCATCGGGCTGGGCATGCGAGGGTCGGAGGCGGTGAACCGCTATTCCTACATCGAGGGCGTCAAGATCGTCGCCCTCTGCGACGTCGTGCCTGCCAACGTCGAGAAGGCCCAGAACGTCCTGAAGGAACGCGGCCTGCCCAAGGCCGACGGCTACACCGGCCCGGACGACTGGAAAACGATCTGCCAACGGAACGACGTCGACCTCGTCTACGTCTGCACTCACTGGGACCTGCACACACCCATCGCCGTGTACGCCATGGAACACGGCAAACACGCCGCCGTCGAAGTCCCCGCCGCCCTGACGCTCCAGCAATGCTGGCAACTGGTCGAAACCTCCGAACGCACCCGCAAGCACTGCATGCAACTGGAGAACTGCAATTACGACTTCTTCGAGATGGCCACCCTCAACATGGCCCAGAAGGGCCTGTTCGGGCAGATCGTCCACGGCGAAGGGGCGTATATCCACGATCTGCGGGGAATGAACTTCGACGAGAAGGGGTCGTACTGGCAGATGTGGCGGCTCAGGCACAACCAGGCCCGCAACGGCAACCTGTACCCGACGCATGGGCTTGGCCCCATATGCCACATCATGAATATCCACCGGGGCGACCGGATGGAGTACCTCGTTTCCATCTCCAGCAATCAGTTCGGCATGACCGAGTACGCCCGGGAGAAATTCGGCGAGACGTCGGACTACGCCAAACGGACGTACCAGTGCGGCGACATGAACACCACCGTGGTCAAGACCCAGGGCGGCAAAACGATCATGGTCCAGCACGACGTGGCCAACCCGCGTCCCTACAGCCGCATCCACATGGTCAGCGGCACGAAGGGCTTCGCCCAGAAATGGCCCCTCCAGGGCATCGCCCTCGAGCCTTCCGCCCACGAGTTCATGCCCAAGGACAAGATGGACGCGCTCCTGGCCCAGTACGAACATCCCATCGTGAAGGAAGTCGGCGAGAAGGCCAAGAAGGTCGGCGGACACGGCGGCATGGACTTCATCATGGACTACCGCCTGGTCTACTGCCTCCGCAACGGCCTGCCCCTCGACGAAGACGTCTACGACGCGGCCGAGTGGTCCTCCCTCATCGAACTGTCCGAGAAGTCCGTCGAGAACCAGGGCATGCCCGTGAAGGTCCCCGATTTCACTCGCGGCTCATGGCAGAAGGTCAAGACGGTCACCTATTTCCACAAGTAGTCGTGGCGGCTCAGTGGTTGCGCCACATGCTGATCGCGACCATGAGCCCCATGACCCCGCCGTAGATCGCGCCGCGCCACCAGGTCGAGGTCAGCGGGCACGTGCCGGAAGAGCACTGCCCGTAGTATCCGGTGACGGCGCCGAGCCCGCCGCCGATCAGTAAGCCCAGGATCACTCTGAGTATCATGTTCGTCTCCTTCCGGCCGGTCCGGGCCGGAACTACCGCACCGACTGGGCCGCCAGCGCCTTCTCGATCATCTCGAGGATCGCCGTCTGGGGCAGGGCGCCCAGGGCCTGGTCCACGACCTGGCCGGCCTTGAACAGCACGAGCATGGGAATGCTCGACACGCGAAACGCCGCCGCCAGTTCGGGCTCCCGGTCCACGTTGATCTTGACGATCTTCGCCCGCCCTTCCAGGTCCGGGGCCAGGGCCTCCAGCGCCTTGCCCATGATCTTGCAGGGCATGCACCAGTCGGCGTACAGATCGACCAGGACCGGGACGGGGGATTGAAGGACTTCGGCCTCGAAGGTTTCCGCCGTGACTTCCAAAGCGTTGCTCATGGTTCTTCTCCTGCGGGGCCCTTGCGCGGGCCTGCACAAAGTTCGATCCACGGCGGGCGGAAAGGTTACACGAAAACCCCCGGATCAGCTCCCCTGGCCTTCCGGTTTGTCGGACGGCGGCGAGCCCTGCTTCTTCCACTTGTCCTGCAGGGCCTGGTGCAGACGCTGTTTGAAATCCAGGGGCAGTTCATAGACCTGATCGTTCTTGTACAGCGAGACGGTCTTCCGAATGTTGTCGATGACGACCTTGCAGGGGTTGCACCCGGCCAGGTGCTTCTCCAGTTCCTGGCAGACGGCGGGGTCAATGTCGCCGTCCACGTACTCGTTGAGTATCTTGAGCAGGTCCTGGCATTTCATGTCTTGTCCTCCGCCGACGCGTGGTCGTGCACGTGGGGCTGCCGGCGGGTGGCCGGGTCGCCGAATCGCCTCGTCAATACTTCCCGCAACGCCAGGCGGGCGCGAAGCAGACGCACCTTGACGTTCCCCTCCGTCAGGTCCAGCGCCTGGGCCGTCTCCCGCACGCTCAGCCCCTGCACGTCCCGCAGCACGAAGACGAGCCGCTGGCCCTCGGGCAATTGCGCCACCGCCTCGTCCAGGATGGCCCGCAACTCCCGCCGCTGGACGGTCCGGGCGGGGTCGGTGGTCCAGTCGGCGATGTACTCGGGCACAGGCACGGTCTGGCCCTCGCCGTCGGGGGCCTCCAGCGGCACGGTGGCCCGCTGCTTCCGGCTTCGCAGAACCTTCAACGCGAAGTTCAACGCGATCCGCGTGATCCACGTCGCGAACGAAGACTCCTCCCGGAACGACCCCAGATGTTCCATCGCCGAAAGGAACGTATTCTGCACAACATCCTGGGCGTCGTGATGATTGTGCGTAAGATGCCATGCGGCGGCATACAGCGGCCCCTCGTGGCGGGACACGAGGAGCTCGAAGGCCTGGAACTCCCCGGCCCGGGCCTGTTGGACGAGTTGGTTATCTGTGGTCGGTGGCAATGGATATTCCCGATACTATCGACAACGCATTGTAACCTTCGGCCCGGCTCCGGATCGAACCTTTTGACAGGACCGGGCCCGGAGTGGCCGGTCTGCGACGAGGATGGAACATGAAACTCTGGCCCAAGGCGGCGAAATGGCTGTTGAAGATCGCACTCGTGGGGGCGCTGGGCGCCCTGATCGTCGTGCTGATGCTGTACCTGGACGGGGCGTTCACCCCCAAGGTGCCCCCGCGGGCGGGCGGGAGTGACAGGCCCGCGTCCGCCCCGGCGGCCTCGCTCGTCGAGGCGGTATTCGTCAGCGTGCCGGAGGTGGAACAGGCCCCCAGCACGATCCGCCCGCTTCACGAGACGGCCCTGGCGGCCAAGGTCCGCGAGCCCGAGAAGGTCGTCGAGATGAACGTCACCGCCGGGCAGGAGGTGCACAAGGGCGACCTGCTGGTGAGGCTGGACTCTTCGACCTGGCAGAACCGGAAGGAGATGGCCCAGGCCAAGCTCAAGAGCGCCCAGGCCGCCCGGGACGACGCCGCCAAGACCTACGACCGCATCAAGGACATCGTCGCCAAGGGCGCCGCCACGGTGACCGAGGCCGACAACGCCAAGTACCGTTTCGAGGGCGCCCAGGCCGAGGCCCTCGCCGCCCAGCGCGCCGTCGACGAGGCGGCGATGAACCTGGAGTACACCCGGATCCTCGCCCCCGGCGACGCCGTCGTGATCGACAAGCGGGCCGACGTGGGCGACACCGTCGCCCCGGGGCAGGTGCTGGTGAGCCTGTATGACAAGATGCAGCTCATCGCCAACGTCCGCGAGGGACTGATGAAGAACCTCAAGACCGGGCAGAAGATCGGCGTCTACCTCGAGGATCTCGGGGCCGCCTGCGAGGGAACGGTCAGCGAGATCGTCCCGCAGGCCGACCCGGTCACGCGGACCTTCCAGGTCAAGGTGGTCGGCCCCTGCCACGCCGGCGTCCGCCCGGGCATGTACGCCAAGCTCCTCGTGCCCCTGGGGGACAAGCGGGTGCTGGTGATCCCCCCGGCGGCGGTCGTGCAGGTGGGACAACTGACGATGGTGGACATGGCCGGCGCGAACGGTCCGGAGCGACGCTACGTCCAACTGGGCCAGCCGATCGAGGCCGGGGGAAAGTCCTACGTCCAGGTGCTTTCGGGCCTCAAGCCCGGTGAAAAGGTCGCCCTCGCCGGCCCGCAGGAGCCAGCCCATGACCGCTGACCCCGACAAGACGCCGACCACGGAATCTCTGGCCGATCACGCCCAGCACGGGTGGACCAACGGCATCGTCCGGTCGTTCCTGCACAGCAACCTGCCGATCATCCTGCTGATCCTGTCCGTGGCGATCGGGTTGACGGCCGTCACCGTCACCCCGCGCGAGGAAGACCCGCAGATCGTCGTGCCGATGGCGGACGTGTACGTGAGCGCGCCCGGGCTGCCCGCCGCCGAGGTCGAGCGGCTGGTCGCCACCCCGCTGGAGAAGATCCTGTATCAGATCGACGGGGTCGAATACGTCTACTCGATGTCGCGGGAAGGCCAGGCCATCATCACCGTGCGGTACTACGTCGGCGAGGACCGCGAACGCAGCCTGGTCAAGCTCTCCAAGACGATCGAGGAGAACCGCCCCCTCGCTCCGCCGGGGGTGGCCTGGGTCGTCAAGCCCGTCGAGATCGACGACGTGCCCATCGTCAACCTGACCCTCACCAGCCCGGACAACAGCCCGTACACCCTTCGGCGGATCGCCGAGGAGGTCGTCGCCCGGCTCTCGGCGGTCCAGGACGTCTCCCGGGCCTACATCGTGGGCGGACAGCCCCGCAAGGTCCAGGTGCACCTCGACCGCCAGCGGATGCGCGGCTACAACGTCTCCCCCCTGGAAATCCAACGCGCGGTCGCCGGCGCCAACGTCCGCGTGACCGCCGGCCAGTTCACCCAGGCCGACGCCGTCTTCACCGTCGAATCCGGGCGGGTCTTCACCAGCGCCGCCGACCTGCACCCACTCGTCGTCGGGGTGTTCAACAACGCCCCGGTGTTTTTGAAGGACGTCGCCGACGTGGTGGACGGCCCAGACGAGGTCTCCAGTTACGTTCGTCACGGGTGGGGCCCGGCCCGGGGGTTTTCCGAGCGGGCAGGCACGACGGGTTCGCTGATCGGCGAGGCCTCGGGCCCGAAGGACGCCCCCTCGGTCAGCCAGCCCGCCGTCACGATCGCCCTGTCCAAGAAGAAAGGCGCCAACGCCGTCACGGTCGCCCAGAGCATTCTCGCCGCCGCCGACAAACTCAAGACCGACGTCGTACCCGCCAACGTCGAGATGGTCGTCACCCGCAACACCGGGCTGAACTCCAACGACAAGGTCAACGACCTGATCGAGGCCCTCGGCGTGGCGCTCGTGCTGGCGGTGGCGGTGCTGACGGTGGCCCTGGGCTGGCGGGAGAGCCTGATCGTCGCCCTGGCCGTCCCCGTCGTGTTCGGACTGACGTTGGGCGTCAATCTCCTGGCCGGGCTGACGATCAACCGCGTGACGCTGTTCGCCCTGATCCTCTCGCTGGGGCTGCTTGTGGACGACCCGATCGTCGACGTGGAGAACATCGTCCGCCACTTCTTCCTTCGCCGCAAGGCCACCCGCCCCATCGTCCTGGAGGCCGTCAGCGAAATCCGACCGCCCCTGATCACCGCGACGCTGGCCGTCATCGCCAGCTTTCTGCCCCTGTTCTTCATCTCGGGCATGATGGGCCCGTACATGCGACCGATGGCCCTCAACGTGCCCGTGACGATGCTCATGTCCATGGTGGTGGCGTTCACGATCACGCCCTGGCTGACGTATCACATTCTCAAACGCCGATACAACAAGCTGGGGGCCTCCTCGCACGCCCCGGGCGCGGGCGCTCACGGCGCCGGCGACGTCAAAGCCACGCTGCTCTACCGCCTCTTCTCGCCCGTCATGGGCCTTCTGCTCAAGACCCGCCGGGCCGGGTGGGCGTTCCTGGCCCTCATGGGCCTGCTGCTCGTGCTCGCCGCCGGCATGGCGATGATGCGGATCGTCCCCCTGAAGATGCTGCCCGACGGCAACAAGAGCGACCTGCAACTCGTGCTGGACTTCGACAACGGCACAACGCTCGAACGCTCCGACGCCGCCGTCGGCGAGATCGAGCGATACCTCGCCGGCGTGAGCGAGGTCACCGACTTCACGTCCTACGTCGGCCTGGCCGCCCCGATGGACTTCAACGGCATGGTCCGCCACTTCTACCTCCGCCAGGGGCCCAACGTCGCCGACGTCCAGATCAACTTCGTCGACCGCAAGGAGCGGCCTCTCCAGACGCACCCCCTCACGCTCCGCCTGCGGAACGACCTGACGGACATCGCCCGGCGGCACGGGGCGCGGCTGAAGATCGTCGAGGCCCCGCCCGGTCCGCCGGTCCTCTCGACGGTGGTGGCGGAAGTGTACGGCCGCGAGAGCACCCCCTACGCCGACCTCGTCGCCGCGGCGGGCGTCGTGCATCGCCGGCTGGCGCGGGAGCCGGGCGTGGTGGACGTCGACGACATGACCGAGGCGGCGCAGGTGAAGTACCGGTTCGTGCCCGACCAGGAGAAGGCGGCCCTGCACGGCGTGTCGGTGGAGGAGATCGCCCGCACGCAGCAGATGCTGCTGGCCGGGGCCCCCGTCGGGACCGTGCAGCAACCCGGCGAGCGCAACCCGCTGTTGATCGACCTTCGCCTGGGGCGCCCCATGCGGTCGAGCACGGAAGACCTCGCGATGGTGTTCGTCAAGGGCGCCAACGGCTCGATGGTTCCGCTGGCGGAATTGGGGCGGTGGGAGACCCTCGCGGCTGACCAGACGATCTATCACAAGAACCTCCGCCCGGTGATGTACGTGCTGGCGGAAATGGCCGGCCGACCCCCCGCCGACGCCGTCATGGACATCCAGGCCGATCAGGCGAAAGACCGAGCGCCCGACGCCGCCAAGAGCGCCGCCGGGTTCGTCTCCGACAATCCGCCGCGCGCGATTCGCAGCCGCACTTTCCTGGCCAACGGAGGCGGCATTCCCTGGGCTCTCGCCCCCGGAATCGACGTCAGCTTCCTCGGGGAAGGCGAATGGAAACTCACGCTGGACGTCTTCCGCGACATGGGCCTGGCGTTCATCGCCGCCCTGATCGCCATCTACATCCTGCTGGTGCACCAGACCAAGAGCTTCGCCATTCCGCTGATCGTGATGATGGCCATCCCGCTGACGATCATCGGCATCATGCCGGGCTTCTGGCTGCTCAACGTGCTGTCAGGCGGCACGGTGGGCGGGTTCGGCAACCCGACGTTCTTCACCGCCACCGCGATGATCGGCATGATCGCCCTGGCCGGCATCGTGACGCGAAGCTCCATCATCATCGTGGACTTCGTTCACCTGTCGCTGGGCCGAGGGCGGAGCCTGAAAGAAGCCATCATCGAAAGCTGCGTCGTGCGCCTCCGCCCGATCCTCCTGACAGCCGGCGTGGCCATGCTGTCGGCCTTGCCCATCGCCACCGACCCCATCTTCTCCGGGCTGGCCTGGGCGCTCATCTTCGGTCTGCTGGCCTCGACGGTCTTCACCCTGCTCGTAATCCCCGTAGTCTACTCTCTTCTCTACTCCCAAAGGCCCGGCCACGGCGTGGCCGGGACCGTCGACTGACACGCCGCCCTTCACATAATCAGATTGAACACGTACCCCACAATCAGAATCCCCACGGCCACCACGCCGAAGAAGACCGCGATCAGTTTCACCGTCAGCACCTTGCGGAGGATGATCGCCTCCGGCAGGGACAGGCCGATGACGGACATCATGAACGCCAGCACCGTGCCCAGGGCCGCCCCTTTGCCCAGCAGGGCCTGCACCACGGGGATGATGCCGGCGGCGTTGGAGTACATCGGCACGCCCAGGAGCACGGCGACGGGCACGGCCCACCAGGCGTCCTTGCCCATGATGGAGGCCAGGAAGTTTTCGGGCACGTAGCCGTGAATGCCCGCCCCGACGGCGATGCCCAGGACCACGAACAGCCACACTCGTCTCACGATGTCCCGCACGGCGTCCAGGCCCAGACGCATGCGTCCGCCCCAGGTGTTTTTTTCGTCCGGGGCGGGGGCGTTTACCTGGGCCTGGTAAACCCAGGGCTCGACCCACGCCTCCAGTTTCATCCGCCCGATGGTCCACCCGGCGAGGACGGCGATCGCCAGCCCCGTGCCCGTGTAGATCGCCGCCACCTTCCACCCGAACAGCCCCCACAGCAACACCAGGGCCACCTCGTTGACCATCGGGGCGGCCACCAGGAACGAGAACGTCACCCCCAGCGGCACGCCGGCGGTGACAAACCCGATGAACAGCGGCACGGCCGAGCAGGAGCAGAACGGGGTGACGACGCCCAGCCCGGCCGCCAGCACGTTGCCCACCGATTCCCGCCGCCCGGACAGGATTCGCCGCGTGCGTTCGGGCGTGAAGAACGACCGGATGACCCCCACGCCGAAGACGACGGCCGTCAGGAGCAGGAGCACCTTGGGGGTCTCGAAGAGGAAGAACTCGACGGCCCGCCCCAGGCGCCCCCCGCGGTCCAGGTGCAGCAGCGACCCGGTGACCCACGTGGCGAGGGGCTCGAGGCAGACGTAGAGCCCGACCCACGCGCCGACGGCGAGGAGGCCCGCCAGGACCCACGTGCTCGCGCGGGGCGCGGGTTTGGCGGGCTTGGCGGGGCAGCAGGCGGGTTCGTCGGTTGAGCTCATGGTCACTTCGCCAGGTAGATCAGATACACTCCGCCGGCCAGCACCAGCAGGCCGCAGATTCTCTTGAGGATCACCGCCCCCCTGGACTTCTCGTTCCAGTGGAGATACGCCTGCACCCATCCGGTGCTCGTGCCGGCCAGGACGATCACCGCGCAATGCCCGACGCCGTAGACGCCCAGGAGCAGCCCGCTCCAGACCGGCGCGGCGTCGGGTTTGAAGATCGTGACGGCCAGCAGGGGGATCATGTAGGTGAAGGTGCAGGGCCCCAGGGCGACGCCGAAGACCAGGCCCAGGAGGAAGGCCCCCAGCAGACCTTTGCGTTTCATGCCGACTTGCCCCGGCCCCGACCAGGGTAGGGCGATCACGTCCAGCAGGACCAGGCCTGCCAGGAAGAAGACGCCCGCGACGAGGTAATTCGCCCAGGCCCCCAGATCGCCCATCATCCCTCCGATCTGGTAGGTGATGTAGCAAATGGCATAGAGGGTCGTCAGTATCCCCGCCGCGAAGGCGAGGGAGACCAGGAACGCCCGCCGGGCCGTCGAAACTCCCTGTCCGTTGACGAACCCGACGATCAGCGGGATGCTCGACAGGTGGCACGGGCTCAGCAGCACGCTGAGAACGCCCCAGACGAACGCCGCCCCCAGCGCAATCGCGGGGGCGCCCTCCACGGCGCGGGTCAAGGCTGTAAAAAGTTGCTCCATCTACTTCACCCCCATCTTCGCCATCTGCTTTTCGATTTCATCCTGGGGGAAGAAGCCCACGTGGCGGAAGACTTCCTTGCCGTCCTTGTCGAAGAAGACCTGCACGGGAATGGCCTGGATGCCGTAGCGGGAGGACAGGATCTGCTCTTCCCGCACGGAAACGAACACAACGTTGGCCTTGCCCTCGTACTTGGTCTTGAGGGTCTCCAGGATCGGCGCGAGCATCTCGCACGGCCGGCAGCCCTGGGAGCCGAAGTCCACCAGCGACGGCCTGCCGCTACGGCGGGCCTTGTCCACGGGGTTGTCCTTGGCTGCTACCGCCTGTTCCTTGCCCCACGCGGCCGCGACTTCGATGGTGGTGCGCTGTCCCAGGGTCCTGACATGCCGAGCCACCAGTTCCTGCTGCTTCTGCTGCCGCAGATACACGGCGATCTGAGGCTTCACCTTCTCCAGCGGCGCTCCGTCCACAGCGTCCTTGTTGTTTTTGTAGAACTCGGCAATCTCGTCGTCGCTGACCGTCACCTTCTCGGCCAGTTTGCCGAGGTAGCCTTGAACCAGGGCGCGTTCATCCATGCCCGAGACCGACTTGCCGGCATCCGCCCCGGCTTCCTTCGCCAGCAGGGCTTTCGTCACCATCTGCTCCATCAGGAAGAAGCCGTTCTTCTTGAGCTGGTCCTGGACGGGCGGCGGGGCCTTGGCAACTTCGGCGTCGAGGTTCGCCTGGGTGAACGTGAGGTCTCCGGCCCGGACCAGAACGCCGGCGGGCAGTTCGCTCACTCGGGCGCCCAGCAGCCCTGCCGAAGCGAGGCCGGGATACGCATCGTTCACAAGCGGCCTGTCACCAGCGGGCCGGGTAGCCGGCTCCGCCGCTTCGAGCGAGGGTGTCCAGCCCTGGCTGTACGACAGGGCAATGCACACGACGGCAAGGACTACCAGACGCCAGCACCATTGGTTACGCATAAACGTCTCCATTTCTTCTTGGTCTGGGACCATGACGGAGAGATTGTCTTCTGTAACGGTTAGACGGGGTCTCGTCACTTGGGGGCGCACTGGCCCATCTTGCACGCCTTCTGAATCTGCTGCGGGCTGAGTTTCATCTTGTCCGCCAGAGCCCGTTGGATGGTGATGAGCCTGCCGGTCTCCAGGGGATTCTGCTCCAACCATGTCTTGAGATTGTCCGGGCTGGCGAAGAAACCCTGATGGAAACAACCGGCCGAGACGTACTGGCCGTCGGGCCCCTGGCGAAGGCCGAACCACCCAACGGCCGTGCCCGGCTGGAGGGAGGCGACGTTGCCTCCCGCGGTCTTGATGACGATTTCCTCGCCGGTGAGGCGATCCCGTTCGTGGACCTCGATATCCTTGCCGGTGCGGGCCGCCACGCCCAACGCACAGTGAGAGCAGCAGCCCAACGTGTTCACCCCGCCGACGGCCACCTTCGCCGAATCCGCGGGGTAGCAGGCCCGGTCGCAGAATCCGCACCGGTTCTCCAGTTCCTTCTCCTGCACGATCTGCCAGGCGATCAGGCTTCCGCCCGATGCCTTCAGTTCCTTATCGGCGGCGTCCTTGTCTCCGAACGCCTTGATCGTCGGCCGCCCCGTCTTGACGTCCAAGCCGTACAGGTAGGTCGCCTCCATCGCCGGAATCGCCTTCCCCGTGCCCCAGTCCGTGACGGAAACCTTCTGCTCGAATCCCGTCTTGTCCTCGGTCAGGCAGGAGTACATGATGAAGAAGCAGTGCGGGCTGCACAGCCGCACGTCGCCCTTGTCTGTCTTCACGACCACAAGCGTCTTGGCGTCGATGTCCTTGTCGCACAGGTAGCAGACGGCGTCTTTGGCCCGGGTATCGGCCTTGGCCGGTGCCAGCCGTTCAACCACCGGAGCACTGGCCGGTTGCGAAGCCGCCGTCTGCGCGTCGGCGAACGTCACGCCGAATTCCTTCCACTTGGCCAGGATGTCCTCTTTGGATATGAAGCCCTTGTGCCGCCAAAGCTCCTTGCCGGAGGCGTCAAAGAACACCTGCGTGGGGATCAGTTGGATGCCGAACGGTTTGGCCGCGTCGGGGTTCTGGTTCACGTCGATGAACTCCACCCGCATCCGCCCGGCGTATTCCTTCTCCAGTTCTTCCAGGATCGGGGCCATCATTTTGCAGGGGACGCATGTGGTGGACCCCAGATCGACCAGGCGCGGCAGGCCGCTGGCCGTCTGGCTGGTCGGCTGTGTGGCGGGAGATGAGGTACTGCGTTTCTTCATGACGACTACGCCAATGACCGCAGCGGCCAGCACGACGACGATGGCGATCTTGCCTACCTTGCTCATGGTTGATGCACCTTTCCTATACCAGATGAGGCTGATCAGCAGCCACAGACCGAAAGTCGCCGTCAGGATGATCCACGCGGGTATGCCGCCGGAAACGCCGCCGCCACCGCTGCATGGACACTGTGCCAAAATCCAATTCATCCTGATTTCCTTGGTTCATGACGACCGCCTCGCCCGCCAGGTCGCCACTCTTGTCCTTCGTCGGCACACGATGACGCAGCAGGCACCGGCGTCATCCGCCCGAGCTGGTCCGATTGGCCGGGGCGACGCTCCCGGGTTGCCGCTGTGGCGGCGGGGCGTCCAGGTCCACGCCCAGTTCCTTCCACTTGGCCAGGATGTCCTTCTTCGAGTAATACCCGACGTGCCGGGACAACTCCTTCCCGGATGCATCGAGGAAGATCTGGGTGGCACAGAAGGGCGCGTTGTACTGCGTCTTCGCGTCGGGATTCTTGAGGGTGTCGATGAAATCGACCTCAAGCCGACCGGCGTATTCCCTCTTCAGTTCTTCAAGATCCGGCGCCATCAACGCGCAAGGGAGACAGAAGGTCAGGCCAAGATCCACAAGACGCGGCGAGCCGGTGGCTGGGATCGTGAGGTGTACCCCCGACGATTGCTGACAGCCGGCGATCAGGAGTAAAGCCAAACCCGGTACGACGAACATCGCGCCCATGCAGGGCCTTGGTAACAGTGGATTCTCCATCGCAGGGCTCCTTTCCGTCCGTACTGGACCTTGTCAGCGATGAACCGTTGACCGCAACAGGATCACCTCAGCATCGCCTTGATGGCCTCGGCATCGGGCACCTTGCCGACAACTTTCACCTCGCCATCCACCACCAGCGCCGGGGTGATCATGATGCCGAACTTCATGATCTCCTTGAGGTCCGAGATCTTCTCGATGGCATACTCGATGCCCATGGCCTTGGCGGCCGCTTCGGCATTCTCGGCGAGCTTCTTGCACTTGGGGCACCCGGTCCCCAGGATCTGCAGTGTCTTCATGGCAGCCTCGCTCCTACCGTCCGGCGGCCAGGACGTCCTTCGCCTTGGCTACCACCGTGGCCACCTGCTCCTCCGTCGCCCGAGCCACCTTGACCTTCTCGATGCCCAGGTCGGTCACCTTGATCTGGACGTAGTTGGTCAGGCCGGCCTTGTCGAAGACCTTCTTGCCGCAGTCCATCGGGCAACCGTCGATGACAAGGTTCACGTCCGCGTCCCGAGCGGTCTGAATCATGCCCGGAATCCCCGCGCCAATCCCGGCCAGGCAGAACATCGAGCCGGACCCCTGGGACGTCAGTTGGCGGGCGGCCTGATCGGCGACCTCCGCGACGTTGGCGCCGCCCGAGCAGGCGTAGAGCAGAACGGTCTCCTTCTTTTCACAGCCACACGATTCGCCCGGCGCCTTCGCCTTGTTCTTTCCGCAGCATTCAGCCATGTCGATGTCCTTTCTGGTCTGCGCCTTGTGCCTATATGATTCCGCACTCACGTACTGGGGCAAATGAGAGACGCTTTACAGTTTCTGGAGCACCCGGTTGTTTTTCGCCAGTTGCGACTTCAGCACGTCGGCGACGCAGGAGAAGAAGTTCATGATGCAGGGCGTCCGAAGCGAGTAGATCATCTTCAGCCCGTCCTTGCGGCACTCCAGGATGCCGGCGTTCAGCAGAACCGTCAGGTGCCTCGAGACGTTGGACCGTTCGGCCCCGACGGCCTTGGCGATGTCGCAGACGCACTGCTCGCCGTCCTTGAGGAAATCGAGGATCGCCAGGCGGATCGGCTGGCCGACCGCCTGGATGATCTGGGCCTTCATTTCGTACAGTCTCAGGGTCTGCTGATTCATGGTTCCACGCCTTTGTGAGTGTATGCTCACATACTAACACAGTGCGCCCCCGATTCCAAGAGAATTCCCCGGCCTGGCAACCCGAAGGCCCTGTCCGTCGGGATGACAATCCGCCAGAATCCCCTTGACCTCGTTATGGGCATATGCTAATAATGGGCGTGGAGAAGAAGGTCCATGCCCAGACCGATCTGCTGCCGGAGAGTCGCCGCCTCGCCGCCGCGTGGGCTGTTCAAGCCCGCCGGCGTGCGGTGCGCGGACCTGGAAGAGGTCGTTCTGTCGGTGGACGAGCTGGAGGCCTTGCGTCTGGCGGACCTGGAGGGCCTCTACCAGGAGCAAGCGGCCGGGCTCATGAACGTGTCGCGGCAGACGTTCGGCCGGATCGTCGAATCGGCCCGGAAGAAGGTGGCCGAGATGCTGGTCAAAGGCAAGGCCCTCCGAATTGAAGGCGGAGTGATCGAAATGGCCCGAATGCGGAAGTTCCAGTGCGCCCAGTGCCAACAGGAATGGGAAGTCCCCTTTGGGGGCGGGCGGCCGGTCCGGTGCCCCGGGTGCGGCGGGGCGGACGTCCACCGGCATCCCGACGACCGGGGCGGGCGTGGCTGTCAGGGCGGGCGAGGCGGAGGCCCCGGCCGGGGCCGCGGACGCTGCCTCCACGGAGGCCGGGCACACGGACCGATTTCCACCGACAACCCACAGGACCAATGATGGGGCCGGAATACCGGCCAGGAGACTCACAATGAAGATCGCGGTTGCCTCAACGGACGGCGTGGCCGTCTCGGCCCATTTCGGGCGCAGCACCTGTTTCGTTGTCTACACCCTGGATGACGGGAACAAGATCGTTTCGCGCGAGGTGCGCGACAACACCTTTACGCCGCACGCCCAGGGGCTGTGCAAGGGGGGCGAGGACGGCCACGAACACCATCACGACGCCTCGCACAGTCACGCCCAGGTGGTTACGGCCCTGAGCGACTGCCAGGCGATGCTGTGCGGCGGGATGGGCGGGCGGGCGGCGCAGGAGCTGGCCGCCGCCGGGGTTCGCCCCATGGTCGCCGCCATCGGCGAGATGACCGCCGACCAGGCCCTGCAGGGCCTTCTCGAGGGCACGCTGCAACCGACCGGCTCGTTCTGCCGCTGCCACGAACAGGGCTGACGCCCACGCGCCGCTCCGAGGCGGCGACCGGCGAAGAAACGGTCAGGGGACCGACACCGTCACGGTCGTGCCCTGGCCCAGACGGCTTTGCAGGTCGATCCGGGCGCCCAGGCGCTCGGCGGCGTGCTTGACGATGGCCAGCCCCAGCCCCGTGCCCCGTCCCTTGCCCTCTCCGCTCCGGGCGGCGTCGCCCTGATAGAACCGCTCGAACACCCGCGGGCGGTCTTCGGGCCTGATCCCGCAGCCGGTGTCGCTGACGCGGATCGTCGCCCCGGCCCCGGCAGGCTCCAGGACGCACTCCACCTTCCCCCCCGAGGGCGTGAACTTGATCGCGTTGTCCAGCAGGTTGCGGAGGATCAGCTCCAGCAGCTTGCGGTCGGAGCGGATCGCATGCTCCCCCTGCCCGGCCGTCGTCACGAACGCCAGAGACTTCTCCTGCACCGCCGAGGCGAACTGCCCCCGCGCCCACTCGGCCAGCTCGCCCAGCGGGATCTCCTGCAGCCGCAGGGGAACCTTCGCCGACTCGGCCAGGTGAAGGTCCAGCAGGTCCTTGGTCATGTCCTCCAGCCTCGTGACGTGGCGGTCGAGGATGCCGACGAGCTTGGCGGCCTCGGGGGCGTCGCCGGGGTCGGCGGCGACGAGGGAATCCACCGCCGCCCGGATCGTCGCCAGCGGGGTGCGGAGTTCGTGGGAGGCGTTGGCGACGAACTGGGCCTTCATCGCCCCGGCCAGCGCCAGCTCCGTCACATCCCGCATCACCAGCAGGCAGCGGATGCGGCTGGGCCCCGGGGGCACGCTGGTGGCGCGGAGATCCAGGATACGGCGGGCGGCGGGGGGGCCGATCTCGAACTGCCGCCGAACCGGCCCGCCCTCGCTCATCACGTGCTCCTGGCTTTCCAGAATATCCAGCGATCGCACCACGGACGCCAGCGGCTGCCCGACGGCCTGGTCGGCCTGGACCGACAGCAGCTCCCCGGCGGCCTGGTTCATCAGGACGATGCGCCCTCGTTCGTCCGTGGCGATAACGCCTTCCTGGAGGGTCGCCAGGACGGCGGAGAAGTCCTGGTGCTGCGAGGCAATCCGCCCGAGATGCCGCCCCAGGCTGTCGCGCGTTTCGTTCAGGGCGGCGGACAGTTCCGCCAGCCGGCCCGGGCCGGACATGTCCGCCCTGCCCGACAAGTCGCCCGAGGCGATCTGCCTCGCCGTCCGGGTGATCCGCCGCAGCGGGGCGTACCACATCCAACTGGCCAGCAGCCCTCCGACGACGGCGCTGACGGCGCCCAGAGCGGCCGAAACGAGAATCGTGTCGCGAATGAACGTTTCGCCCTCGGCGATGGTCTTGACGGGGGTGGCCAGGCGGACCGCCGCCACCACCTGCCCCTGGTACGTCAAGGGCAAGGCCACGTACCGGAACGCAACCCCCCGCGTCTCGCTGTATCGCTCGTCCCGCCCGGCCTGGCCCGACAGGGCCGACAGGATCTCCGGACGGTCGCTCGTGCGGTGGTTGCTCATCCTCGTCGGATCGGCGTCGCTTTCCCCCAGGACGGCCCCGTCGGCGGCGACGACGGTCACCCGTATGTCCGCATCCCGGAACAGGGCTTTGCAGACCCGGTCCACCCCCGCCTGGTCCAGCGGCCAGAGGGCGCGGAGATGCTCCGCCGCCGCGTGGGCCAGCCGATCCTGGTGCTGACGCGTCTCGGCCTGGTATTTGGCGTCGAACTGGCGGTACGTGAACACCCCGGCCAGGGCGATTACGGCGGCCATGACCAGCAGGTTGTCCAGAAACAGTTTGAGGAACGTGCTGCCGGGTTTCATGACTCGTCCTGCTCGCCGGTGTCGGCGGCGAAGCGGTATCCGACCCCCCGGACCGTCTCGATGACGTCCCGGGCCTTGCCCAGCTTGCGACGCAGCATCGTGACGTGAACGTCGATGTTCCGGTCGCTGACAATCACGTCCAGCCCGATCGCCTGGTCCATCAGTTGGTTTCGGCTGAGCACTCGCCCCTTGGCGGCCACCAGCGCCGCCAGCAGCCGGAACTCCGTCAGCGTCAGCGTGAGCGGCTTTCCGTCGAGCTCGACGGAGTACCGCTGGTGGTCGATCCGCAGCGGCCCGGCCTGGCGGAACGCCTTCTCCGGCGTCGACGGGGTGGCCGTCCGGCGAAGCAACGCGTCCACCCGCGCCGTCAGCACCGCCATGGAGAAGGGCTTGGTCACGTAGTCGTCGGCCCCGAACTTCAGCCCGACGACGATGTCGCTCTCCTCGCTCTTGGCCGTCAGCATGATGATGGGCACGCCGACGGTTCGCGGGTCATCCCGGAGCTTGGCGGCGATTTCCGTGCCGGGCATGCCCGGCAACATGATGTCCAGCACGACCAGGTCGGGCGGGGGCTCGGACTGCACCAGCGCCAGGGCGTCGATCCCGTCGTGCGCGACCTCGACCTTGTACCCCTCCCGCCGCAACCGCACGGCCACCAGGTCGGCCATGTCGCGTTCATCTTCGACGAGCACGATTCGCTTCTTCGACATGCATGGCATTTTACAGCCCCCCGAAAAGCCCCGCAATGAAGGGGAACCGAACTAGCGCGGTCTTAATATGCCCGCAACGTTCACTTAATAGGCCCCCGGGATACTGGTACGGAGAAGAACCATGAATGGTTGCGATGACAGGAACCCAAACGAAGGAGAGTATCCGATGAAGACGACCTGGCGAGCGGCGGTAGCGGTTATGGTGGCGGCGGTTCTGTGCGGGATGCCCGGGGCGGCCGTCGGCGAGGGCGAGAAGGAAACCACCCTTCAGATCGAGGGGTCCACGACCGTCGGCCCGATCGCCGATGAGTTCGCCACCGCCTTCAAGAAGCTCCACCCCGGCGTGGCGATCACCGTCAAGAAGACCGGCAGCGGCGACGGCCTGGCCGCCCTGATCGACGGGCGCTGCCAGATCGCCACCAGCAGCCGCTTTCTGAAGCCCGAGGAATTCAAGAAGGCCGCCGAAAAGGGCGTCATCCCCGTCGCCCACGCCATCGCGATGGACGGCGTCTGCGTCGTCGTCCACCCCTCCAACCCCGTCAGGGGCCTGACCAGCGAGCTGGTCAAGGGCGTCTACTCCGGCAAGATCACCAACTGGAAGGAACTGGGCGGGGCCGACATGCCCATCGTCATCATCAGCCGCGACACCTCCTCGGGCACCTATGAGTCCTTCACCCACTTCGTGATGGGCAAGGACACGATGGCCGACAAGGTCGAGTACGTCAACTCCAACCCCCAGGCCCACAGCCGGGTCTCGACAACCGAAGGGGCCATCGGCTACGTCGGGCTGGGCTTCGTGGACGAGAAGGTCAAGGCCTTGAAGATGAACGGCGTGGCCCCCAGCCGCAAGACCATCCAGTCGGGCGAGTATCCCTTCAGCCGTCCGCTGTTCCTGTTCACCAACGGCTACCCGAACCTCGGGTCGATCGTGCACGCCTTCTGCAGTTTCTACCTGAGCGAGAAGGGGCAGGAAATCATCGAGGCCAAGGGCTTCGTGCCCGTGACCAGTTACTAAGCCCGGAAAGCCGGAACCGATGACCCACGCGGTACAATCCCCGACGGCCGTGGGCGGGTTCACCCGTCCGCTGCTGCTGACGCCCGCCCAGAACTGGAGCGGGTGGCTGCTCGCCCGGGCCGGGCGAATCGCCCTCCAGCTCGTCACCGCCACCTCCGTACTGGCTGTGGGGTTGATCTTCGTGTTCATCGTCCGCGACGCCTGGCCGTTCATCCAGACGCGGGGCGTGGGCGAGGCCCTGACCAGCACGAAGTGGACCCCCGAAGATCAGGTCAACCTTCCCCGCTTCGGCATGATGGCCTCGGTCTTCGGGACGTTCATCGTCACGGCCGGGGCGTTGGTGGTGGCCGTGCCCGTGGGCATCCTGACGGCCGTCGTCCTGAGCGACGTCGTCCCCTTCCGCGTCCGCCAGGCCGTCAAGCCCATCATCGAAATCCTGGCGGCCATCCCCTCCGTCGCGATGGGCTTCTTCGCCCTGAAGGTCGTCGCCCCGTGGATGCAGACTCACCTGGGCCTCTCCACCGGCGTCAACGCCCTGAACGGAGCGATCATGCTGGCCGTGATGGCCATCCCTTCGATCGTCAGCGTGGCCGAGGATTCTCTCTGGGCCGTCGGGCGCGAGCTCCGCGAAGCCTCCTACGCCTGCGGCGCCACCCGGGCGGAGACCATGATCCAGGTCGTCATTCCCGCCGCCCACAACGGCATCATCGCCGCGGTCGTGCTGGGCATGATGCGGGCCATCGGCGAAACGATGCTCGTCTGGATGGCCTGCGGCAACGCCACCCAGGTCCCCTCCCCCTGGTGGGACCTGACCCAGTCCGTCCGCACGATCACCGCCACCATCGCCGGCGAAATGGGCGAAACGCCCAAGGGCTCCACCCACTACCACGCCCTGTTCGCCATGGGGCTGATCCTGCTGAGCTTCTCCCTCCTGCTCAACCTGTTCACCGAGTTCCTGCTGGCCCGCTCCCGGCGGGCGTCGGGGGGCCAGGCATGAACATCCCCCTGCGACAGGCCGCCGACAAGCTCTTCACCTGGCTGGGGCTGCTCTCGGTGGCCCTGATCGTGGCGGCCCTGCTGGGCATCCTGCTGCCGATGCTCTGGCAAGGCGGCGGGGCGGTCCTCTTCCGCGGCACGGTCGAGTTCCGCAAGCTGCAACTGGACCAGTTCGGCCGCGGCGACAGCGCCGCCCTCCGGGGCGAGATCGACGCCTCCGCCGCCCTCCGCCAACAGGCCTACCAGATCCTCGACGCCTTCGCCGCCGGGCTGGACACCTCCGAGTTCCAGACCCAGGTTCGCCAACTCCACCGCGAGTTCGGCTCGCAGATCGCCCATCGCGACCTGCCCGCCGACCAGACGGCGGACCTCAAGGCCCTCTCCAAGGAACTGCGTGACGATCTCCTGGAAGCCTTCCAGGCCCCCACCAAGGAACAGGCCCTCGCCTGCCTGGACAAGGTCCTCCGGCACGTGGAGGACGACGCCCTCAAAGGCACCGTCGCCTTCACCTATTTCGACCTGGAGCGTCGGTATCGCAAGACGCTGGCCACCGTCTTCCTGAGCCAGCGGGGGGAATACGCCGAAAGCCTCCAGCAGGTGAAGGAGTCTCTCCGCGGCCTGCTGGGCCCCAGGCCCGGGGAACGCCTGCCCCCCGTGATGATGGACCAGTACGGCGCCACCCGCTGGGACAACGCCCTCCACCACCTCGACCGGCTCCTCTGGGCCGAATCGTGGACCGCCCCCGCCGAAGGCCAAACCCTCACCAGAACCCGCATCCCCCGCGAAACGCAATTCGCCGGCACCCCGCTGGCCAGGCTCTTCCCCTTCGTCCGCGACAACATCCACGCGATGCTCCGCCCCCAGTGGACGTTCTACTGGCAGTATGTCATCGACGACGGCAGTTCGAGCGGGCACTACTTCGGCGGCGTCGGGCCCGAAATCCTCGGCACCCTCCTGATCACCGTGCTGACCATCCTCTTCGCCCTGCCGGTGGGCGTCATCGCGGCGGCCTACCTCGTCGAGTGCGCCGGAGACTCCTTCGCCACCCGTTCCCTCCGAATGTTCGTCAACACCCTCGCCGGCGTCCCCAGCATCGTCTTCGGTCTCTTCGGCATGGCCTTCTTCGTCATCTACCTCCTGCCCAAATTCGGATTCAAGGGCTCGAGCATCCTGGCCGGCTCGCTGACACTGGCCCTGCTGGTCCTGCCCGTCATCATCCGCGCCAGCGAGGAAGCCATCCGCGCCGTCCCCCGCGCCTACAAGGAAGCCGCCCTCGCCCTGGGCGCCAGCCGTTTCCGCTGCTTCCTCTCCGTCACCCTCCCGGCCGCCATGCCCGGCGTCCTCACCGGGCTGATCCTCTCCATGAGCCGCGCCGCCGGCGAAACCGCCCCCATCCTCTTCACCGCCGGCGTGGCCATGGGGGCCGTCCCGACCTCCCTCGCCCAGCCCACCCGCACCCTCTCCTACAGCAGCCACGACATGGCCGTCGGCGACAAGATGGCCATGCTCGCCCCGCATAACCAGTTCGGCATGGTCATGACCCTCGTGGGCATCGTGCTCGTGTTGAACGTCGCCGCCATCGTCCTGCGGGCGAGAATGTCCCGCGCACTTCGCGGACAATAGAGGCCCCCATGACCGCCCTGATCCCAACCCGGAGCCAAGACATGCTCACCCTCCAACAACCCGACGCCCCCGCCGACAAACGCCTCAAGGGCCTCACCCTCGCCCAGGACATCGGCTCACAGACCGACGCCCCCGCCGCCGGCTCCCACGCCGAACCGCCCCCCGCCGTCATCCGGGCTGAACGCTTCAGCCTCTTCTACGGCCCCAAGGCCGGCGTCAAGGACATCTGCATGGACATCCGCCCGCGGTCGGTGACGGCCATCATCGGCCCCAGCGGCTGCGGAAAGAGCACCTTCCTCCGCAGCATCAACCGCATGAACGACCTGATCCCCCACACCCGCGCCCACGGCTCGCTCAACGTCAACGGCGTCAACGTCTACGACCCCCGCGTCAACCTCGTCAACCTCCGCCAGCAGGTGGGCATGGTGTTCCAGAAGCCCAACCCTTTCCCCAAGACCATCTACGACAACGTCGCGTACGGCCCGCGGCTGCAGGGCGTCCGGGGCGGGGCGCTGGACGGGCTGGTCGAGAACTGCCTCCGCGACGCGGCCCTGTGGGACGAGGTGAAAGACTCCCTGGGCAAATCCGCCCTGGCCCTCTCGGGCGGGCAGCAGCAGCGGCTGTGCATCGCCCGCACGCTCGCCACGCGCCCCCAGGTACTCCTGATGGACGAGCCCTGCTCGGCCCTGGATCCCATCGCCACGGGCAAGATCGAGGAACTCATCGTCGGCCTCAAGGACGCCTACACAATCGTGATCGTCACGCACAACATGCAGCAGGCCGCCCGAGTCAGCGACCGCACAGCCTTCTTCTGCATGGGCGACCTGATCGAGTACGACGACACCCGCGTGATCTTCACCCGCCCCTTCAAGAAGCAGACCGAAGACTACGTCACCGGGCGATTCGGCTGACACCAGCGGGAACCTGCCCGCCCCCCCGAGCGTCTACTCTTTCAGGCGGGCCTCACGGTTGACCTGCCCTGTGGCGTATAATACCGGGGCGCCCCTTGGCATGCGGCGGCGACGCGGAAAGGGCATAAACGTGACCAGATTAGCCCTCCTTTGGGCGGCGGCGGGAATGGTGGTTCTTTGTCTGTCCTCTCGAGCGGCGGCGGGCGCGAAGGAAACGTATGACGAGTTGTATTCCAAGGAGGAGAAGGCCGCCATCGACAAAGGACCCCAGGCCCAGGCAGGATACGCCGCCGCACTCCTCAAGGACGCCAAGGTCCTGGGCGAGCAGAAAGACCTTCAGGTATTGCTCTGCGAGAAGGCGTTCGGCTTTGGCATGAAGGATCCCTCCGGATATCAGACGGCCATCGACGCCACGATACTCCTTGCAGTGGTCGCGCCGGACCAGAAAGGGTCGGCTGTAGGAAAACGCATAGAGGCCCTCCAGCTTGGTTTTGCCAAAGGCCCCGTGGCCGAACGCGAGCGTTTCGGCAAAGAGTTGGTGGATCTTCTGGTCGCCAGGGGAGATGAACAAGCGGCCGCCGAGCAGGGGGCGGATGCCATCGCCTCCTACAACAAGGCTCTGGAAGTCGCCAACCGGGCGAATTTCGGGCAGGCCGAGGACATCAAGGAGAAGATCCACCAGATTACCATCCGCGCGGAAGGCAAGAAGAGACTCACCGATCTCAGGAAGAAACTGGAAGAGAATCCCAAGAGCGCGGCCGCCCGGACGAATCTGATCGTGGCGTACCTTGGGGAGTTCGACACCCCCGCGGAGGCCGTCAAGCTCCTGACCGACGACCTGGACGAGAAGATCCGCACCTACGTGCCTCTTTCGGCTAAACCCGTGGCGGACCTGGAGGAAGCGGCCTGTCCGGAGTTGGCCAACTGGTATACGGAGATTGCCGAGAAGGCCTCGCCGAACGGGAAGGGCGTGCTCCTGGGCAAAGGCCTGGCATGTTGCGAGCGATACCTTGAACTTCACACGGCCCAGGATGCCGCCCGGCTGAAGGTGACGAAGTTGCGGGAGATGATCGCCAAGGCGATGGAGAAGGCTGGTCCGGAGTTCTCCAAGTTTATCACGTTGGAGCTGGGCAAAGGCGTAGCGATGCGGCTGGTCCTGATCCCGGCGGGAAATTTCGTAATGGGGAGCCCTGGGACTGAGGATGACCGCTTACCCAACGAAGGCCCTCAGCGGGTGGTGACGATCATCAAGCCGTTTTACATGGGGGTGTTCGACGAGGTAACGCAGGATCAGTACCAGACCGTCATGGGCAACAACCCCAGTGCCTTCAAGGACGCGAAGAATCCGGTGGAACAGGTTTCGTGGAATGATGCTGTCGAGTTCGACAAGAAGCTTTCGGCCAAGACGGGCAAGAAGGTACGATTGCCGACGGAGGCCCAGTGGGAATACGCCTGCCGTGCGGGAACAAAAACCAGGTTCGGCTTTGGCGACAAGGACGCCGACCTGGGCAATTATGCGTGGTCCAGTGCCAACAGCGGCGGCAGGACTCATCCGGTTGGCCAGAAGAAGCCCAATGCCTGGGGCCTATACGACATGCACGGGAACGTGTGGGAATGGTGCAGCGATTGGTTTGCAGACTCTTACGCAAATGCGGGAACCCGTGACACGCAAGGGGTGGCTTCTGGCACGCTTCGTGTTCTGCGCGGCGGCAGTTGGTACGGCAATCCGCTGTTCTGTCGGTCCGCGCGCCGCAACGGGAACTCGCCCGGCAGTCGGCACGGCAGCTACGGGTTCCGCGTTGCCGTGGACTTGAAATAGCCCTTGGGCGACATGGGAAGGACACGAGAATGACCAGATCAAGCATTAGTTGGGTGGTGGCGGGACTGGTGGTTCTGGGCTTATCCGCGCGAGCGCTGGGCGACCCGGCCGCCGATTACAAGGCCGTCTTCGGCGAAGAGGAGAAATCCGTTCTCGCCGGCGGGGCCCGGGCCTCCGCCGACTTCGCCGCCAAGCTCCTCGACGCCGCCAAGGGCGTCGCAAAACAGCCGGACTTCCAGGCCCTGCTCTACGAAAAGGCCTACGAGTTCGGCATGAAGGAACCCGCCGGATACTCCTCCGCCATCGACGCGATGAAGCTCCTGGCTTCGGCCGTCCCGGACAAGAAGCCCCTTGCCCAGAAGAGAATCCTCGAGGCCTGCGAGCTTCGCCTGGCCAAAAGCCCCCGCGCCGACCGCAAGCGGCTGGGCGAGGAGCTGATCGATCTGTGGCTGGCCGCCGGAGACGAACAGGCCGCCGCCGGGGCGCTCACCAACGCCCTGGCCAGTTACAACAAGGCCCTGGAAGTCGCCAAAGGCGCCGCCCCCGCCCGCGCCGGCGAGGTCTCCGACAAGATCAAGCAGACCACTGCGGCCATCGAGCTGGAGGCGAAACTCGCCAATCTCAGAAAGCGGCTCAAGGACAGCCCCAAGAGCGTCCCCACCCGGACCAGCCTGATCCTGGCCTACCTGGGCGAGGCCGACGACCCCGCCGAGGCGGCCAAACTCCTGAGCGACGACCTGGACGCGAAGTTCCGCACCTATCTTCCGCTGGCGGCCAGGCCCGTGGGGGAGTTAGCCGAGTCGGCCTGCTGGGAACTGGCCAACTGGTATCCCGAGCTCGCCGAGAAGGTCTCCTCCCCCGCCGGTAAGAGCGTTCTCCTGGGCAAGGCCAGGGCTTGCGGCGAGCGGTTTCTGGAGCTACACACCGACCCGGACGCCACACGGCTGAAGGGCACGGTATTGCTGGAGAAGATCGACAAGGCGCTGAGCGCCGCCAACCCCCTGAGCTCGCACGCGGCGACGAACCTCCTCGTACACTACACCTTTGACGAGAAGGGAAACAAGGTTCTCGACAAGAGCGGGAACGGCAATCACGGCATGGTCTACGGAGCGACCTGGACGTCCCACGGCAAAGCCGGCGGGGCCTACGACTTCGACGGAAAGAAGGACTACATCGAATTGGTGCCCGGCACACTGTTCAAGGTCAAGGGGCAGTTCAGCGTCTGCGCGTGGGTCTACGTCCGGGGGCAGAACGTGGCCGTCCTCAGCAATTACCATGGGGGGATGGCCTACGCGGGGCAGTTCTTCTTCACGGCCGGTCCGGGCAGCGGATTGGACGTCATCTTCGGGCAGGCCCGCGAAGTGTACCTGCGGTACAGTTCCCCCTCGCGCCCGATCAAGCCCAACGAATGGCGCCACGTGGCCTTCTCCTACGACGAGGCCCGCGGCCCGGGCAACAAGATCAAGCTGTACGTCGACGGCAAGGAGACCGGCGGCTACACTATCGCGAGCGAAGGCAACGGCGGCCCCGTCCTGGAAATCGCCCAGGACCTCCGGATCATGGCCCACCAGGACACCCGCACCGGAACCGGGTCTGACGGACTCATCGACGAGGTCATGGTCTTTCGATGCGCCCTGTCGGCCGCGGAGATCCGGCAGATCTACCTGCAACAAGGCTCCATGGCCCCGTGACTCCTTTCAGCCCCTTGTTCCCCCCACAGGTATAATGCCGGTATACTGTCCTTCATGGCGCGGCGATATGGAAAGGGCACGAAACTGACCCGATCAACTCTCATTTGGGCGGTAGCGGGATGGGCGTTTCTGGGCCTGTCCGCTGGAGTGTTGGCCGACGCACCCGCCGATTACAAGGCCGTCTTCGGCGAAGAGGAGAGAACCGTCCTGGCGGCCGGGGGCGGGGCCTCCGTCAAGTTCGCCGCCAAACTCCTCGACGCCGCCAAGGGCGTCGGAAAACAACCGGACTTCCAGGCCCTGCTCTGCGAGAAGGCCTACGAGTTCGGCATGAAAGAGCCCACCGGGTACTCGGTCGCCATCGACGCGATGAAACTCCTGGGCGAGGCCGCCCCGGACAAAAAGGCCCTCGCCCAGAAGAGAATCCTGGAGGCCTCCGAACTTCGTTTCACAAGAAGCCCCCGCGCCGACCGCAAGCGGCTGGGCGAGGAGCTGATCGATCTGTGGCTGGCCGCCGGAGACGAACAGGCCGCCGCCGGGGCGCTCACCAACGCCCTGGCCAGTTACAACAAGGCCGTGGAAGTCGCCAAAGGCGCCGCCCCCGCCCGCGCCGGCGAGGTCTCCGACAAGATCAAGCAGACCACTGCGGCCATCGAGCTGGAGGCGAAACTCGCCAATCTCAGAAAGCGGCTCAAGGACAGCCCAAAGAGCGTCCCAACCCGGACCAGCCTGATCCTGGCCTACCTGGGCGAGGCCGACGACCCCGCCGAGGCTGCTAAGCTCCTGAGCGACGACCTGGACGCGAAGTTCCGCACCTATCTTCCGCTGGCGGCCAGGCCCGTGGGGGAGTTGGCCGAGTCGGCCTGCTGGGAACTGGCCAACTGGTATCCCGAGCTCGCCGAGAAGGTTTCCTCCCCCGCGGGTAAGGGCGTGCTCCTGGGGCGGGCCAAGGCCTGTGGCGAACGCTTCCTCGAGCTACACGCCGACCACGACGTCGCCCGCCTCAAGGGCACGTCGCTGCTGGCGAAGATCGACAAGGAACTGGCGCAGGTCGACCCGCTCAGCCGGCGGGCGGCGGCGAACCTCGTCCTGCACCTGGCGTTCGACAAGGACGAAGGCGCCAAGGTGTCCGACGCCAGCGGCAAGGGCAACCACGGCGCGGTCGTGGGCGCCCAGTACGCCGCCAAGGGCAAGAAGGGCGGCGGCTACAGCCTCAGCGGGAGCAGCCAGCACATCACGGTCCCCAACAGCGCCACCCTGGAGATCCGCGAGGCCCTCACCGTAGCCGTGTGGGTCAATCTCGCCTCCTTCGCCCCCGGCGGGTACGGCAACGAGTGGGGGATTATCGTCAACAAGGGCGACGACCTATGGATGAACCCCGCGTTCTGCCTGGGCTACGCCAAGTCGGGCCCGCCCCTGTTTCACGTCGGCAACGCCACCGATCCCCAGCGCGGCGGGGGCAAGACCGTCGTCGCCGCGGCCAAGCTCGTCCCGGGCCAGTGGGTCCACCTGGCCGGCACGTACGACGGGGCCGCCGTGAAGCTCTACGTGAACGGACGGCTCGAGGGGGCCGAGAAATACGCCGGCCCGCTCCGCTCCGACAAGGCCCCGGTCCACCTGGGCGGCGGGAAACTCTTCGGCGTCGACTGGGGAAACCACTTCACCGTCCACGGAACCATCGACGAGGTGATGATCTTCCGATGCGCCCTGTCCGCGGCGGAGATCCGCCAGATCTACCAGCCCGGCCGCACCCCGTGAACCCTCCCCGGCCCGGGAATCTCCCGCGGCCTGTCAGGGCCTGGCCCCGGCGCCCTGCCCGGTCGCCGGCCGGCCCAGCGAGCCGATGAAGCGGGCGATCTGCAGGTAGCCTTCAAAACTGAACGGCTTGGCGATGCAATGCTCCGCCGGCACCTGATGTTTGATGAGTTCCAGTTCCGATTGCGAACTGCTCAGCACCACGACGGGAATCGCCTGTAGGTCCGTGTCCGGCAGGAGTTCCGCCAGCACTTCCCGCCCGCCCTTGCGGGGCATCTTCAGATCCAGCACGATCACGTCCGGGCGCGGCGCGTCGGCGTAGGGGCCCTGGCGGCGGAGGTAGGCCAGCGCCTCCACCCCGTCGGTGGCCACGTGAACGCGATGCGCGATCCCCGTCCGCGCGAACGCCTCGTCCAACAGGACCACGTCACCCCCGTTGTCCTCGACCATCAAGATGTCCAGCCAGTCCATGAGCCATTCCTTCCGCGTCCGCACTGCCACGGAATCCTATGCTTGTATATCGGTCGATTCCGGCCAAAACTTGTCCAGCGATCACCCGAGCCCGGAATGCACGCCGCCTGGGGAACGCCGCCGGAATTGGCCGAAGCGGGAACCGCCTTCCGGCGGCACTACAAACGCCGAGACTCTCACCGGAGGCCCATGTACTGCGCCCGCCTCCTTGGCGAAAACCGCTCGATCGCGTACCGCAGCATCGTCCGCGGCATGACCGCCGCCTGTTTGGCCAGAAACCCCTCCTCCGCCGCCTGATCCCGCTTGCCCACCTCTCGCAGCATCCACCCGATGGCCTTGTGAATCAGGTCGTGCTCATCCCGCAGCAACATCTTCGCGATTCGCAGCGTGGGCCCGAACTGCCCGGCCCGGATAAACGCCCCCGTCGCCAGCACGGCGATCCGCCGCTCCCACAGGTTCTTTGACCGCGCCAGCCGCCCCAGTACCCCCCGTCGGCCGCGGTTGGCCAGGAGAAACTCCCCCACGATATTCGGGGCCGACACGTCCACCAGGTCCCAGTTGTTGATCCGCCCGGCATTCGCCAGATAGAACTCGAAAATCCTCTCCCTCTCTTCCGCATCGGCCTTTCCATACCGGCCCGTGAGAATGATCAGCGCCGTCAGCCTGTGCTCATGAATCCCACTTTTCAGCAGTTTTCCCACCGCGGCCAGGGAGAGTCCCTTGTACTTCTTCGCCACCTCCCTCTGCCCGGGCACGTTGATTCCCAGAAACACATCCCCCTCCCCATACTCCCCCGGCCCCGTCTTGAAAAACCCGGCCAGCAGCCTCGCCTTCTCCGGATCGGCCGTCCCCGCCATCTCATCCTTCAGTTGCCGCAGCATGTCGGTGGATCGTGTCATGGAGTACCCTATCGGCCCAAGGCCAATCCGGGGTTTACCCCAGGGTTCGCTCGGCGGGATGACTCATCGGTGAAAATGCTTGCCACGGCACGCAGGCCAGATACGATCATGGAAACCGCTGACGGCCTTCGTCGGCGAAAGGCCTTCCGGAAACCCCGGACAGGGCCAGGCCACACAGAGGGAGACGCTGCCATGTTTCTGGACGGACTCGCCAGGATTCAGGACGCCACCAGCTTTGCCTTCTCCGCCGAGAACCCCACCGGCGCCAAGGGCGGCGGTTCCAAGGGCAAGCCCTGGGAAAAACTCTCCCCCGCCCGGATCGTCGCCCCCGGCGAAACGCTCGTCCTGGCCGACACGGACGGCCCGGGCGTCATCCAGAGCATGTGGTTCGGCGGAGACGTCGGCTGGAATTTCATCCTGCGAGTCTATTGGGACGGCCAGGCAAACCCCTCGATCGAATCGCCCCTGGGCGCGTTCTTCGGCTACGGCTTCACCGAAACCGTCAAGGACTCAGCCGGTAATTTCCCCACGCTGAACTCCGCCGTCGTCCTGGCCGCCCCGTGTCGCGGGCTCAACTGCTACTGGCCCATGCCCTTCCGCCAGCACGTGAAGATCACCCTGGAAAACCGCTCGCCCTCCGAGAACCGCGCGACCTTCTACATGATCACGGGCAAGAAGACCGCCCTGCCCGAAGACGCCGGCTTCTTCCACGCCTCCTACCGCCAGGAACGGCCCGTTTCTCCTGAACGCGGGTATACCGTCATCGACGGGATCCGCGGGAAAGGCCATTTCGCCGGCGTGGCCCTGTTCGCCGGCGTCAACGGCAGCAACGGCTGCTGGGTCGAAGGCGAAATGAAGATGTACATCGACGGCGATATCCATCCCTCGATCAACTACACCGGCACCGAGGACTACTTCTGCGGCTCCTACGCCTTCGGATACGACAGCGACGTCGCCAAATACCAGCCCTACTCCGGCCATTACGCCGGCATGTACGCCTTCCTGGGCGGCCCGGAGCCCCGCTACAACTACCAGCCTCGCTTCATGCTCTACCGCTGGCACATCCCGGACCCGATCCACTTCTCCACCGACTTCCGCATGCTCCTCCAGAACATGCACTTCACCCCCCACGGCCACCGTCCCCGCCGCGACGACTACTCCAGCGTCGCCTACTGGTACCAGACCCACCCGGCCTCGGCCCTCCACCCCCTGCCCTCAGACGATGAGCTGGACATGCGATGACCCGAACGTTTATCGCGGTAGTTGGACGCATACTTTTCTCTGCCCCTGGGGGCATAAGTACCGGGACCATAAATCCCAAGTGTGGATATCTATGGCCGACCCTATTCCGCCAAGAGCACAAGGAACGACGACATGAAAAGGAAACCACTGCGGGACTACCTTGGCATACGGTGTCGGGCCCATGGATATGTTCGGCGCTATAAGAACCCCATGATGTTCTTGGGGCGCGTCCTGGTGAGTGGTGTTGCCTTGTTCGCCTTGGCTTCGGGCTGCGGTTGTGAGTATGGGGTAGATTCTGAGTCGGTGTGGCAGCACTTGGTGGCGACCCGTACCGCCGACAAATTGGGAAACGATCCGACGCAGGCGATCTCAACAATGCAACTCGAGGCCATGGTCGGCAAACCGGAGATGGTTATGGCCGTGGGCGAATTCCGTTCGATGGTGACGAATCTCGATCCCTTCATCTTCGAGGACTTCAAGAGGTCGTCCGAGGACGCACTCCGAGGGCCCCAAAGCTTCGACGCGTGTCGTGTGTGGATCTACTGCTGGAAAGAACCACTGGAACACCATTCGGACGAGGTCGGGAGCATCTTTGGCGTCAGGCACCACACCGATCGATGGTCGTTTGGATATGTCGTGCATGGGTCGAAAGTGTTGTATGGCCGCTACGTGTCGCGCCACTGACCTGTCCTTCCCGAAAACTCCATCAGGGAGTCGCGCGCGGATCGGGGGTTCCGTTGTTGTGGCGTGTGTGGGCCGGGGATGGGGGTCCGGGGGAATCCGCCTTCGGCGGACCGGTTCCTCCGCGTCCTGCGCGGGTCGGTTATCGAGATACGCACATGTGATTGGTGAGCGCCATACTGATCTCGGGAGACAAGCACTGTGTCCCCGGGTCGAGCAGATCGGAGCCTGCGGGGTGGCTGGTCGGGTTTGCTCTTGTCTTGACCACGGGCTGGGGGTACTGTCCGGGCGCGGGCCGGGACGGAATCCCGGCGCGCGTCGGCAGGAAGAAGAGGATGGCGCGGCGGGAGGCGCACCGCCGCCCGCCCAGAGGCAGGAGATCGGTATGTCGATCAGTCAGCAGGACAGGCAGCGGTTTCGGGAACTCGCCCGCCGGTATCAGCAGGTGGCCCAACTGGACGTCCACCGCCGGACGATAGAGGACTGGCAGCGGCTCAACGGGCTCAAGCCGGCCCGGCCGATGGTGATGATCGACCAGATCCCCTGGCACGAGATGAACGTCGACGACGAGTTGACCGGCCGGTGCGAGGACCCGTTCCTGCAGCATCTGGAATGCGGCATGCTGACGGCCCTGTACAAGTGGAAGCATTTCCCGGCCGACATGGCCTTCTACCCGTTTCTCCAGGTGCCCAAGGTCTATTCCAGCACGGACATCGGCGTCGAGAGCCGAGGCAGTGCCGAAGATGCCCTGCACTCCGGCGCCCAGACCCATCTGTACATGGACCAGTTGGCCGACGATGACGCCCTGGCGCGGCTGAAGAACGTGACCATCCGCTTCGACGCCGAAGCGACGGCCAACCGCGAGAAGCTCATCGGCGACCTGGTGGGGGACATCCTTCCGATCAAGATGTCCGGCGCGAGCATCTGGGCGGCCATCTGGGACCGGATCGTCTTCTGGCGGGGCGCGACGCCGGTGCTGTACGACCTGGCCGATCGGCCGGAGTTCCTGCACCGCCTGATGCGGCGCCTGATGGAGATCGAAATGGACGCGCTGGACCAGTTGGAGCAGCAGAGCCTGCTGGAGCCGGAACCGGGCACCATCCACTGCGTGGGCGCTTACTGCGATGAACTGCCCGCCCCCGGGTTCGACCCCGCTCACGTCCGGGCCAAGGACTGCTGGGCCGCCGGGGCGGCGCAGATCTTCTCGGAGGTCTCCCCGGCCATGCACGACGAGTTCGAGATCGCCTATCTCAAGCCCTATTTCGAGCGGTTCGGGCTGGTCAACTACGGCTGCTGCGAACCTCTGCACCGGAAGATCGACATCATCCGCAAGATCCGCAACGTCCGCATGATCTCGGTGAGCCCCTGGGCGCAGGTGGAGATGGCGGCCGAGAGCATGGGACGCGATTTCGTGATGGCCCGGAAGAACAATCCGTCCTTTGTGGCCATGGACGCGTTCGAGGGCAGGCTGGTGGTGGACGAGGTCAAGGCGACGCTCCGGGCGACGGCCGCCAGCGGCACGCCGTGCGCCTTCATTCTCAAGGATATCACGACGGTCCGCAACGAACCGCAGCGTCTGACCCGTTGGTATGAGACCGTCAAGGCCACGATCGACAACTACTGATCGGCCCGATTCCGGGATCGTGGGACGTCATAAGTCGTGTAGTTGAGAATTGTGACGAAATGGGCGGATTTGATAAATCGCTAAATTGAAACGGGTTATGAATAGGCAAAACGGGTATTCCGGGAAAAGTCGGCGCTGCGGGGTTGTGAAATCGCCTGTATTATAGAGGGGGTGTTGTGTTTTTCCCCGCCGATGAGGGCGGGGCGCTCTTGGACAATTGAAGAGACGGGTGGTTCTTCGGCCAACGGGCCGACGTGCCGTCGGCCGCTAAACTCGCGGGGGGGGGGG
>JAPLNA010000209.1:3270-14169 GCA_026693065.1 Planctomycetota bacterium | reverse complement strand
CGCCGTCCACGCCGACGACACCGACGTCGTCAACGAGAGCCTCGAAACCAACAACTGGGGCTCCGTCATCACCCTCATCGTCGGCGAGCCGGACCTCCAGGCGGCCTTCGGGGCCTCCTTCAACCTCCCGACCATGCTCGTCCCCGGCGACCGCCTCAACATCCCCCTCGTCATCACCAACGCCGGGACCATCCCCGCCGCCGGCGCCGTCGCCAGCGACATCTACGCCTCGATCGGCCTGGTGCCCAACGTCGGCGACCAGTTGCTGGCCTCCGTCACCCGCTCGATCAACCTGGCCCCGGGGGCTTCCACCACCGTCACCGTCAGCGTCTCCATCACCGAGGCCCTCGCCCTGGCGACCTGGCACATCCTCGCCGACGTCGACACCACCAACGCCGTCCTCGAGAGCAACGAAGCCAACAACACCGTCGCCACCGCCGCCACCTTCGACCAGGTCTGGCGATTCGGCGCCTTCGCCGGGCGCCACGGCGTCAAGCTCGTCGTCCACGACGGCGGCGGGACCCTCGTCACCTTCGCGGCCTCCGGGCCGGGCTTCGGCGACGTCGCCCTCGTCGCCTCCGGCTTCGACGTCACCCTGACGGGCGACACCGCCAGCACGAACGTGACGATCACCACCGACGGCGGCCGCACCACCCTCCACAACGTCACCGTCCCGGGCTCGATGGGCAAGTTCACCGCCAAGGCCGACCTCGTCGGCACGTTCGACGTCGCCGGCTCGATCGCCTCGATCTCCCTGGGCGACGTCACGGACGCCCAGATCAGCCTGCACACCAACGGCGGACTCGTCATCAGTTCCTCCGCCAAGGCCGCCCTGACCCTCGGGGCCGTCTCCAACTCCGACGTCGACGCCGGCGACGAGCCCATCAGTTCGCTGAAGGCCCTGGAATGGCTGGACTCGGGCGGCCCGGCGGACACCCTCGACGCCCCGGCCATCGGCTCGATCACCATCACCGGGCAGAAGGCCAACCCCGCCAAGGGCCTGGTCTTCCTGGCCGGCGACTTCGAGCCCGCCCTCACCGCCGCCGGCGCCGTCGGCAAGACCGCCATCGCCGGAACCCTCCGCGGCGCGTGGAACGCCCTGAGCGTCGCCAGCCTCAAGGCCGCCAATATCGACACCGCCACCCTCACCCTCTCCCAGACCGTCGACCCGAAGCTCTCCGCCCTGGGCAGCCTGACGGTCACGCAGTGGATGACCGACACCCGCATCCTCGCCGCCGGCAACGTCGGGGCGGTCAGCCTGGCCGGCGTGAGCGGGTCGGACATCTTCGCCGCCGTCGTGCCGCAGCCTCACGGCCTGCCGGACCCGACGACCGCCTTCGTCGCCCTGCCCCACGCCCGCATCAAGTCCGTCACCGTCACGGGCAAGGTCGTCGACGGGCTGGGACATTCCCTCATCGACTCGGACTTCGCGGCCTACACGCTGGGCGCCTTCAACCTCGCCAACGCCCTGGCCACGAACGTTCCCTCCAAGGCCTGGGGCCTGGCCGGCCACACCCTCGCCAGCTACAAGTACCACGAAACCGGCCTGACCTACACCTGGAGCATCGCCATGAGCCCCGTCCCCATCGTCCCCGTCGGCGACTTCGCCGTCAGCCTGGCCTGACCTGCGACCCCACCAACCGGAAACACGGGGAGAGCGTGCGGACGCTCTCCCCGGGCCCCTCTTCCCGGCCCACACACTCCCCCCGCGGAACCGGAAGAGGAAGTCGCGCGGATCGGGCGGGCCGTTGTTCTGGCGTGTGTGGGCCGGGGATGGGGGTCCGGGGGAATCCGCCTTCGGCGGACCGGTCCCCCGCCAGGCCCACGAACGGCGTCCCCCTGCGGTGCAGGGGGCTTGTTCCCCGCGGTTCTTGCGGTCTTCTCTGTTCTTCTTATCTGTAATCCCTGAATCCCATAATCCTGAAATCCCTTTCTCTCGTACCCGCGGCCGCCGGGCGGGCCCCGACGCCTCGGCCTCGCCGACATCGGCATGCCCGTCAGCAACACCGACACCGTCATCGTCCCGATCCGCATGCCGAAAGAGAAATAGCCCGCCGAGTCGGGCCTTGTATCCCCCGCTCCCGAACGCGTATCGTGAGGTTCATTGTCCGCATCCGCCGACCCCCGTAACAGGAGATGGTCCGATGGTCCGGAGACTGTTGATCGCGTTCGTGGCCCTCGCGTCTAGTTGCGGCTATTGCCTCGCCGGGCCCGAACAGGCCGCCCGCAGCGTGCTCGAACGGCTCCTGCCCGGGAAGGCCGATCAGTTCGTCTTCGAGATCATTCCCCCCCAGGACGGCCGCGACGTCTTCGAGATCGAATCGGTCGGCGGCAAGATCGTGCTCCGCGGCCCCAACGGCGTGGCCATGGCCTCCGCGCTGCACTGGTACCTCAAGCAATCCTGCCACGCCAACGTCTCCTGGTGCGGCAACCAACTGGCCCTGCCCGACCCGCTCCCGCCCGTGCCCGCGAAGGTCCGCATCGAGAGCCCCTACCGCTGGCGGTACTACTTCAACTACTGCACGTTCAGCTACACGATGGCCTTCTGGGACTGGGACCGCTGGCAGCGGGAGATCGACTGGATGGCCCTGCACGGCGTGAACCTGCCGCTGGCCCTGACCGGCCAGGAGGCGATCTGGCGCGAGGTGTATCGCAAGATGGGGCTCACCGACGACGAGCTGGGCCAGTTCTTCGCCGGGCCCGCCTATTTCGCCTGGGGCTGGATGGGCAACCTGGACGGCTGGGGCGGCCCGCTGCCCCCGTCGTGGATCGACTCCCATCGCGACCTGCAGAAGAAGATCCTCGCCCGCGAGCGGGAGTTGGGCATGACGCCGGTCCTGCCGGCCTTCAGCGGGCATGTCCCACAGGCCCTGGCCAAGAAGTTCCCCAAGGCGAAGATCCAGCGCCTCCACTGGGACGCCTTCGCCACCTCCATGCTCGACGTGAACGACCCGCTCTTCGCGACAATCGGCAAGGCGTTCCTCGACGAGCAGGCCCGGCAGTTCGGAACGGACCACTACTACTCGGCCGACACGTTCAACGAGATGACCCCGCCCAGCAACGCCCCGGCCTACCTCGCCGCCTCGAGCAAGGCGGTGTTCGAGTCGATGGCGGCGGCCGACCCGCGGGCCGTCTGGGTCATGCAGGGCTGGCTCTTCCAGGATGGGGGCTTCTGGAAAGAGCCCCAGATCAAAGGCCTGCTGAGCGGCGTTCCGGACGACCGCCTGCTTTTGCTGGACCTGTTCTGCGAGAGCAACCCCGTCTGGAAACGCACGCACGGATTCTATGGCAAACCGTACATATGGTGCGCGTTGCATGTCTTCGGCGGCAACCGGACGCTCCAGGGCGACCTGAAGCCCGTCGCCAAGAACCTGCCCGCCGCCCTGGCCGACCCCGCCCGCGGGAAACTCACGGGCATGGGCATGACCATGGAGGGCATCGAGACCAACCCCGTCTACTACGACCTGCTGACCGAGATGGCCTGGCACGCCGATCCGCCGAATCTGGAACAGTGGATCAGCGGGTACGCCCGGCGGCGATGCGGCGGCGAGATCCCCCAGGCCGATCGCGCGTGGCAACTGCTCCGCCGCTCGGCCTACAACGGCGGGCAGGTGCTCATCGGCACGCCCGTCTGCGCCGTCCCCTCGCTGGCGGGCGAGAACGGCTGGGTGAGCCCCAAGAGCCACTACAACCCCGCCGACCTGCTGGAGGCCTGGCGGCTCCTGGGCGAATGCGCCGCCCGCGCGGGAAACGTGGACGCCTATCAATACGATCTGGTGGACGTCGCCCGCCAGGTGCTGGCGAACCTGGCCGGTCCGCTGCACTCGCAGGCCGTCGCCGCCTACCGCGCGAAGGACCGCCCGAAGTTCAAGGCCGCCGCCGCTCGCTTCCTCGGCCTCATCCGCGACATGGACGACCTGCTCGCCACGCGCCGGGAGTTCCTCCTGGGGCGATGGACCGCCGACGCCCGCCGCTGGGCGACGAACGACCGGGAAAAGGCCCTCTACGAATTCAACGCCCGCAACCAGATCACCTTCTGGGGCGGGCGCGACAGCGGCCTCCACGGCTACGCCCACAAGCAGTGGTCCGGCCTGCTCAAGGGCTTCTACCTGCCCCGATGGGAGATGTTCTTCCAGGCCCTGGACGATTCCCTGGCCTCCGGCAAGGAGCTGGACCTCGGCCCGGTGAACAAGCGAATGACCGACTTTGGGCAGGAGTGGGTGCACAAGGTCGAGCCCTACCCGGACCGCCCGGCGGGCCAGAGCGTCGAGGTCGCCCTGGCCCTGCTCAAGAAGTACGAGCCGATCTTCGCCCGGGCCTACGATTATCACCCCAGCCTCACCACCGGCCGCCCCGCCCAGGCCAAGGCGGGCGACCCCGCCCTCGCCCTCGACGGCATGGTGGACATCGGGCGATATTGGGAAGCCCCCGCGCCGGCCAGCCTGACGATCGACCTGCAGGGCCTTCACGCGATCGACCGCGTCCACGTGTTCCCCTACTGGGACGGCGAGCGGTACTACCAGTACACCGTCGAGGTCTCCCCCGACGGGCGCGACTGGAGAACCGTCGCCGACCGCTCGGCCAACCTCGCCCCCGCCACCGCCGCCGGCGACCTGCACAAGTTCCCGCCCACGAGCGCCCGCTACCTCCGCGTGACCATGCTCAAGAACAGCGACAACCCCAGCGTGCACCTGGTCGAGGTCCGGGCATACGAGGCGGGCAAGGAATAGCGATCAAGATTCTTGCTTTCCGGGTCAATATGCCGATAGACTGAACTATGGCGAAGGTGCTACTGACGCGCGAAGCGGCCCGAGGGTTGGACGACCTGCCCCTGGTGATTCATTCTCGCGTGCAGTCCCTCTTGGAACGCTTGACCCGGTGGCCGACCGTCAGCGGCGCCAAGCCGCTGACGGGCCCCCTGGCCGGCCGCTTCCGGCTTCGGACGGGCGATTACCGCGTGCAATTCCACGTGGAAGGCGCAGCGGTCGTCGTCGAGAGAATTGGACATCGTGACCGATTCTATGAGTGAGGTGTAACATGGTGGTAAGATTCCTCGAACTGGCCGGCAAGCGATGGGCGATCCTGCCGGAGAAGGATTACAGGCGATTGGCCGCCCATGCCGGCGAGAAGGGCGATTGGCCCACACTGCCGGCCCCCGATGCCAAAGGGTGTTATCCCGCCGTGGAGTATGCTCGGGTTTCGCTGGCGCGGAAGATCATCAAGGCCCGCCGTGCCGCCGGACTGACGCAGGCGGAACTCGCCCGGCGAGCCGCGATCCGGCCTGAAACCCTCAACCGTATCGAGAAGGGGAAGACCACCCCCGACACGGCCACCATCGCCAAGATCGAACGGGCCCTCGAAACCGCCGGAGAGGGCGTGCCTTGAAGACGCCCTTCGATCCCCGTCGCCGACAGAGGCTCCCGGAAGATTGTTGTTGACCGCCCCGCGCGGGCGAGGCAAGACCACGAGGGCCGACGGCGACGGTCGCCAGGGAAAGGGGTTAGTATGCACAAGGCTATATATCTGACCGTCCTTCTACTCCTGCCGCCCGGTTGCATTTCGCCGCCCGCGCCCTCGCAGGGCCCCCGGCCGTACCCGACCCGGAACCGCGCCCTGGTGGCCCCCTCCGCCGCCGGATGGTCCCTCCGCCCCGGGCCCGACGCCCAGACGGTCCTCACCAATCCCGCCGGCCGAGACTTCGACGTGGGCGAAACCATGTACCCCGACATCACCTCGACGCACCTGCTCATGCTCCACGTCGAGGAACTCAAGGCCGACTTCCTCGTCCTGCACGTCGACCCGCTGGCCTCGGGGGGCAGCACGCTGACGGTCTTCACGATCCTGCCCGGGCAGGTCCCCGTCCGGGCGGCCGACATCGATCATCACTGGGAATGGAACGATGCCGAGAATTGGCGAGAAACGCTCTTCGTCGACTCCGACGGCGACGGGGTTCCGGAGCTTCGCGACGGGGGGGCCTACCGCTACCGAGGGACGAACACCTACTACTCCTTCGACGGCACGCGGTTCGGCCCCCTCTGGATCGACGACTACCAGGCCCCCGAAGGCGACGACTACCACCTGAAACTCCTCTCCCGCCGCAAAGCCCCGTAGGGCCAGCCACGGGAGGTACTGCACGCGCCCGGTGTCGAGCTCGTGGACCGGACAGAGAAGGGAAAGGGGGGCAGGCGACCCTATTGGAAAAGTAGCCTGTCCCCTTTTTCTGGCCCATCCGTGTCGCACAAACAAATCTAGTTTTTCTGGATTATTCCGCCCCTGGCGCGTAGAATAGCTCTGTCGGGAGTATCTTTGTGTACCATAGAGCCCGGACCATGTGTCTGTGAGGGAACGCCGCGCCGCGGAGTGAGAGCGATGACTGACCACATTGTTTCGTTGCGTGTCGGGTTTTTCGTGGGAATGGTTTTCGCCCTGGCGGCCACGACGGCCGGGGCGCCGCTGGGGTTGGGAACGACGCCGCTGTTTCCCGACATCGCGGCCCTGACCAGCGTGCAGACCAACTACGCCTACGATGCGGCTACGGGGCAGTTCAGGGTGACCGGCGGGATCAGCCAATACTCCCCGAACTCGACCACCTCCTACGTGGCCGGCGGCGGCACGGGCCTGAGTATCATCGCCAACGTCAACAGCGGCGGCGGTCTCTTCGGCAGTCCGGGCGGCACGCTGGTGATCAACGGCGTGATCCCCCAGATCGGGATCTACGCGCCCGTGGACCTGCTGAGGGCGGACCTGACGGCCTTCGGGTTCAGCGGGGCGACCTCCTCCACGGTATTCGAGTTTACCGGTAACGTCACGGGCGGGGTTCTTCAGGCCGCGTTCAGCCCCGAGGTCGGCATCATCATCAATCCCGGCATAACGAGCTTCAACGGTTCGTTCCTCGGCGACTTCACCGGCTCGGGCGGTACGGTGGACACCTTCCGGATCCCCGAACCGGCGACGATGTCGCTGCTGGCTTTGGCCGGGCCGGCTCTTCTCCGCCGTCGACGGAACTAGCGGAGGGGCACGAGCCTCTGGGACATCAGCAGGAACGTCGCCGTCCGCCCACACTTCGACACGCGTCGCCCGCACATGCTGCCGGGAGATTGTTGTTGACCGATCCTGCCCGGCCAGGTCCCCGAAGGCGACGACTACCACCTGAAACTCCTCTCCCACCGCAAAGCCCCGTAGGGCCCGCCGCCCGAGAGGGCGGCCGCGGGACAGGGCTGCACGTCACCACCCAAACAGGTTCGGGTGATATCCCCAGATGGGTTCAAACGCCGGTTCCACATCCTTGCGGGGCCGGCCATCCCGGCTGAGGGTGACGTTTCGAAAGGTCGGGGGCTGGCAAGCGGAAAGTAAGAGCCCCCTGGGTCCTTCAGTTCTTTGGCTCATCGCCGTTTCCCGTGGGTAGGTCCCTGAGGCCCTATCAGCCCCGCCAGGCACCGCGGGATGCGTTTACCGCTTTGCCAACGTTTTCCCCACACCCAACAGCGACAAGCGGACCTCCCGCTGGCCCTCGTCACGATAAAGGTTCTCTGGATCGTCGGGTCCAGGTAGTAGAACGCCATCGAGCAAGACCTTGTCGAGCAGGAATACGCCAACGAACTCCGCCGGCGCGGCCTGGGCGCCAGCCCGGCCGGGGGGGCCGGGGCGGGCTGAAAAAAACTTCGGTTTCCGGGAAAAATGGCCGGAATTACGGAAGAAAACGGGGTTGAAGGGCTACGTCGGCGCGGGAGTTTGTTACTGACGGCGGCGGAAAGAGTTGTCCAAGATGGAGAAATCGTAAGTGGCGATTTTCGACGCGGACGAGACGGTTAATATGGAGGGGCGCTGCGGGTGACCATGGGACCGACGAAACGGGGTGTCCGCCTTCGGTGGATCTTCGACGATGTATCCGAGTTCCGAATTCCGACTCACGACTCACGATTCACGGGTTTCCGGCGAGACAAGTATCCCGGAAGTATCCCGGAAGCATCCTTTGAGTATCCCGGAAGTATCCTTTGAGTATCCTTTAGGTATCCTTTAAGCATCCCTTGAGTATCCCAAATCGGCAGGTGGCGGGGGGTTCCGTAAAGTGCAACATATGTAGAGACAAATAGTTGCATTCTTTGGATCAGACCCGGCGCGCGTTCGAGAGATGCTTCACCGGCCGGCGTTGCCCGGGGGTGTAACCGACCGGGCGGGGGCGACTACAGATAGGGTAGAACGAAACCGAACGTAAGGAGAAAGACCATGACCAGAACCTGCAAGACAATCACGATGGCGGCGGTGGCGATGACGGCGGCGGTGTGCTTCCCGATGACGGCCCAGGCCGGGCATGGCCACGGCGGAGGTGGGCTGGCGATCTCCCTCGGCGGGGTCTTCCCGATCGGCAACTGCGCCCCGGCGGTGCAGCAGGTGATGGTGGCCCCGGGACACTATGAGGACCAGGTCCAGACCGTGCTGGTCGCGAAGGGACACTGGGAGAAGGTCTGCATCCCGGCGGCGCAGCAGATGGTGACCGACCGGCATGGGCGGACCCGGCTGGTGACCGTCGTGCCCGAGCACAAGGAAAAGGTCTGGGTGCCCGACCGGTTCGAGACGCGGACGGTGCGGGTGTGGGTGCCGCCGGTCTACCAGGCCCAGCCGGTGGCGGCGTGTGCCCCGGCCCCGCTGCTGGGAGGGTTGAGCATCGGCGGGAGGTTCCACTGGTAGCGGCCTCAGGCGACACAAGATAACCGACGACCCGTCGGGCCCTTGAGCCCGGCGGGTCTTTTTATGGGGATTCGGCGGCAAACCTGTGGGCTTATTTCACCGGGCCCTTTCCCCGGTCGATAGAACAACAGCAGCATGCGACTTTGGAGTGTGGAGGCTATGGAGATGCCCGAGACAACCGAGCAACCCGTGTCGGCACGGCGATATGCCAAGGGCATGGAGTTGTACCGTGGGGGTCAGTGGCTGGAGGCGGCAACGGAGCTGGCGGCCCTGCGGAACCTGCCCGACGCCACCGGACGGATGGCCCGGTTCTACGAGGGCATGAGCTATCGCACATTGGGCGGGGAGGCCCTGGCCGCGGGAGACCACGACCTGGCGGGCACGTACTTCCGGGCGGCCATCGCGGCCATGGGGCGAGAGGCCTCGTTGCCGGCGTACCTCGCGAGCATCTTCGCGCGCACCGGGCGGCGGGAAGACTGCCTGCGTCAGGTGGAGGCCGCCGCCGCACCGGGCGACGGGCAGGACGTAGCGGGCGTGTTGCGGCTGGCGATGGCGCAGTGGCAGGCGGGGCGGCGGATCGAGTCGCAGATGACCCTGGCGGCGGGGCGGAGGAAGTTCCCGGCGGCCGCCTCGCTCCTCGTGCAGGCCGGGTTGTTCCACGCCGCTCAGGACGAGTACGAGCAGGCGAAGGAGAGTTTCCTGGCTGCCGCGAGGATCGACGAGACCAACGCCTCCGCCCACCGCTATCTGGGCCTGACCTACGCGGCCACGGGAGCGTTGGACCGGGCGATCGCGTCGTTCCAGCGGGCGTACGAACTGGCCCCGGACGACCTGATGCTGGGGGTGCAGTTGTCGCTGGCAGCGAAGGCGGCGGGCGAGAACGGGTGCGTCGTCCGCCTGGCGCCCCCGACCCCACGGGCCTCCCGGACGGACGAACTGTCACGATTGGTGCTGGAGGAGAAGGACTTCGTGGAGTCGCTGCTGGCCCTGCCTCCCAGCGAGGGCGACGCCGAGTTGTTCGGGGCGTTGCTCGAGGCGGTGGGTCGGGCGTTGGAGGCCCGCCCGGGCTACGCGGACCTGCGGCTGCAGGCTTCGCGGATCTGCCTGCGGCTGGGGAGGCTGGACGAGGCGGTCCGCCAGGGGCGGCTGGCGACGCAGTTGAACCCGCAATACGCCGCCGGGCTGGTTCACCTGGGACGGCTGCAAGCCCAGCGAGGGCGGCGAAGCGAGGCCATCCGGCACCTCAAGCGGGGCATCCGCTTCGGGGCCGATTGGGCCGACGTCCACTGCCTCGCCGGCGAACTCCTCGCCCAGGTCGGGCGGACGGCCGGCGCCCGCAAGCACCTGAGGCGGGCGCTGGACCTGAACAAGAATTACACGCGAGCGGCCGACGCCCTGGCGGCGTTGGCGGCCTAGAGGATGTACGGAGGTTGGTTTGAGTCATTTGCTCGAGATGTTGGCTCGCGGGTTGGAGCACGACCTGACGGACCTGCTGGACCGGTACTTCTGGTCGCCCGGGCTGGCGGACGTGGCGGCGTTGGAGGCCCGATGCCGGCGTGGGAGTTCGTCCGCCCCGGCGCACCTGCCCCTGGGCCTGGCGTGCCTGCGCGAGGGGCGAAATACCGACGCGGCGGAGCACCTGGCCGCCGCGGGGCAGGCGGAGCCGGGGAACGTGTCGATCCACACCGCCCTGGCCGCGGCGCTGCTGGAGGAAGGGCGGACGACTGAGGCGCTGACGCAGTTGGAGGCCGCCGAACAGGCCCTGCCCGGCCAGGCGGCGATGCTGTTCGTGATGGGCGTCTGCCTCGAACGCCTGGAGCGCCCCGAGGAGGCCGCCCGGCGATATCGCCAGGTCATCGAGCAGGACGGGACGTTCACCGCCGCCCGCTACCGCCTGGCCGCCGTGGCGATCCACCGGGGCGAGTGGGACGAGGCGATCGAGCAGTACGAAGCCCTTCGGGGCATCGAGCCGCAGTACGGGTGGATCCGCTCGGCGCTGGCGCACTTGTATTACCGCGCGGGTCGGTCGCGGCGGGCGGTGGAGGAGTTCCAGGCCGCCATCGCCATCGAGCCGGAAAACTGGGCCCTCATGGACGACGAAGTGGAGGCCCTGGTCGCCGACGGGAGCATTCGGGAGGCGATCGAGCGGCTGCACACGCTGCTGGAGCAGCAGGGGCCCTTCGCGGACATTCACGTTCGGCTGGCGGACCT
>JAPLNA010000209.1:0-3258 GCA_026693065.1 Planctomycetota bacterium | reverse complement strand
GTACAGCCGCACCGGCGACGACGAAGCGGCGATGGAACACTATCGGTCGGCGCTGGACATGCAGCCGACGTACCTGGAGGCGCACGTCAAGAGCGGCACGCACCACCTGACGATGGGGCGGTGGGAGCAGGCGGCGGAAGCCTTCGCCGAGGCCTCGGAGCTCAATGACCGCGTGCTGGCCAATTACATCGGGCTGGGCGTGGCGCAGGCCGCCGCCGGCGAAAAAGCCGAGGCCCTCCAGACGTTCGAACTGGCCGGGGCGATCGAACCCAACACCTCGCTGCTCGTGGCGGAGATGGCGCGGATGCAGCTCAAGGCCGCCGTGGCCGAGGAGTTCATCCGATCCTTCGACGTGACGGCCCCGGGCCAGACCCCCGTGCCCGCGATGGCGGCCGAAGAGTTGATCGAACGGCAACTGGCCCGCCACGCCGAGCAGATCCAGCAGCACCCCGACTACGCCGACGTGCGATACCGCTACGGCGTGCTGCTGCGGAGCGAGGGGCGGACCCTCGAAGCACTCGATCAGTTCACCGAGGCCGTCCGTATCAACCCCGCCTACACCCAGGCGATGATCAAGCTGGGCGTGACGCAGCAGGAGCTGGGGGAGACGGACGAGGCCGTCGAGACCTTCCGCCGGGCGTTGGAGCTGGCGCCGGAGTACGTGGACGTTCACTACCGGCTGGCGTTGCTGCACACGGACCGGCGTCAGTTCGCGCGGGCGGTGGGGCACATGGAGGCCGCCGCCGCGGGGGCCGGCGGGAATCGCCAGGTGCGGGCGGCCCTGGCGCTGTCGCTGCAGAACATGGGGCTGATGGACAAAGCCGCCGCCACCTGGCGGAGCCTGTGGACGATCCACCAGGCCCGCACGTAGCGGCGGGCTAGAGTTTCAGCAGGTCGGCGAGGCGGTCGAGGCCTTTTTCGATGTCCGCCCGACCCAGGGCGAAACTCAGGCGAACGCACGCGTCGTCGCCGAAGGGCGCCCCCGGCACGAGGGCGACGCGGGCGCCTTTGAGGGCGGCCTCGCTGAACGTCATCGAGTCGGTCACCTTCACGCCCGCCAGCGTGCGGCCGTACGTCCCGCTGACGTCGGGGAAACAGTAGAACGCCCCCGTCGGCGGAACGCACCGGACGCCCGGCATGGCGTTGAGCCGCTCGGCCATCAACCGGCCTCGCTGCTCGAACTCGCGGTGCATCGCGGCGAGGGTTTCCTTCGCTCGCGGGTCGGTGTAGGCGGCCACCGCGCCGGCCTGAGCGAAACTGACGGGGTTGGTGGTCTCGTGGCTCATGAGGCGGCTGACGGCGTCGATGAAATCCGCGGGCCCGGCCATCCAGCCCAGGCGCCAGCCCGTCATCGAGAACGTCTTCGACAGGGCGTTGAACGTCACCGTCCGGTCCATCAGGCGCTTGTCCAGCGAGGCGAACGAGACGAACTCCGTCCCGCCGTACACGAGAATCTCGTAGACTTCATCCGAGAGCACGACGAGGTTGGTCTTCAGGACCGCCTCGGCCAGGGCCGCCAGCTCCGCCCGGGTGTACGTCATGCCCGTCGGATTGTTGGGCGAATTCAGGAACAGGATCTTGGCGTCCTTGGGCGCGTCGAGAATCTGTTGGGGGGTGATCTTGAATTGCCGGTCGGCCTTGGCGGGCAGGTACACCGGCACGCCGCCGGCGAGCTTGACCATCTCGGGGTAGCTGACCCAGTAGGGCGCGGGGATGAGGGCCTTGTCGCCCTCGTTGAGGAGCACCTGGCAGGCGGCGTACAGCCCGTGCTTGCTGCCGAAGGTGACCAGCACCTGGTCGGGGGAATAGGTCAGGCCGTTGTCGCGGGCGAGTTTGTCGGCGATGGCCTTGCGGAGGGGCGCCGCCGAACGGGGCATGTACTTGGTGTCCCCCGCGGCCAGGGCCTTCGCGGCGGCATCCTTAATGAACGCCGGCGTGTCGAAATCCGGCTCGCCGGCGCCGAAATCGACGACGTCGATCCCCTCCGACTGCATCTTCTTGGCCTGCTTCGTGATGGCCAGCGTCGCGCTGGGCCCGACGGCACGGATCCGATTCGAAAGATTCATAAGCGACGGTTCCACTCACCGGCCGGTCGGGCCGAATGTCTTGAGCGTGTTCTGCGGAGTGTATCCCACCAACGCCAGGAACTCGTTGGCGTTGAGAATGGGGATGTCGCGGGCGGCGGCGAGCTTGCTGATTCGCTCGTAATCGGCCCGTCGCTTTTCCTTTTCCTGCCGCGCCTTGACCATCTGGGCGCTTTCCTCGCTGCTCTCCAGGGCGGGCGTTTCGACGGGCTTGGTCCCGACGATCAGGAAGTCCGTCTGCTCGTCGATGTCCTTGCTGACTTCGCCGCGGAACCGGCGGATGAGGAACTTGATGTGGTCGGCGTCGGCCTCCTGCGGCCTGCCGGCCGAGTACAGGTCAAAGTCGCCGATGACCGCGAACCGGAACGTCCGCACCGGATCGAACGCGAGGTTGCCGATCAGGTCGCCCTTGACGATCGGGTCGGCGGGATTGGCCAGCCATTCGACCCGGCAGAGGCTCACCTTCTCGAAGGTCTGGAGGACGTACAACTGCGCCTTGCCCTTGAGCCGCTGCGACTCGGTGACCGTCCCGTCGTCCTTGACGACCTGGGGCATGCCGCCCTCGCCCGGATGCACCGCGAACGTCAGGCCCGTCATCACCCGGTCCTTCTCGCCGAGGTTGATATACACCACGCCGTCCTCGGGCTTGACCTGCACCACCTGCCCGCAGGCCTGGTAGATCATCCGAGGCTTCCGGGCCTTCTGGTAGGTCTCGAGCAGCTTCTCGACAATCTTGGTCCGCGACTTGGCCTTGCTCAACTCGATCTTCAGCTTCTCGATCTCGGTCTGGTAGCGGTTGGAGTCGGCGTTGAGCTTCTCGATGCGGCTTTCGAATTCCTTCGTAATCTGGTCCAGCTCGGTCTTCCGCTTCGCGTCGACCTTGGTGACCTCGGCCCCCGCCGCTGTCACCTTGTCGTTCAGGGCGGTCACTTCCGTCTTGTGGGCCGATTCCAGGCTCTTGCACAGCTTGTCAAGCTCGTCCCTCTTCAGGTTCGCCGAGTCCAATTCGCTCTTGATCGTCTTCTCGGCGTTCTGGGCGGCCGTGAGCTCCACGATCTTCGCCTGGAGGGCATCCGTCAGCCCCATCTCGGGCTTGTCCTTGCTCGCCTCCGCCAGGGCGGCCTTGCCCCTGGAGGCCGCCAACTCGGCCGGCTGCCCCGCGTTCCCCGTCCCG
>JAPLNA010000208.1 GCA_026693065.1 Planctomycetota bacterium | reverse complement strand
GGGCCAGGATCTGCTGCGAATGCGAACGGGTATAGAGCGGAGCTACGGCAACCTGACCAGCTTTGCCGGAGGCCTCGGGCCGCTGCCAGCCTGGGTTCGCCGACCGCACCGGGTGGCCACGTGGGTGGCGGCCAAACTGAGCCTGGATTACACCCGACGAATCCTGCTCCGGGATCGTCAGAGGGCCCATGCATAATGTTGACCGCAGGGGGATCGGTCCGACGGCGGTTGTCAGGCCTCGAAACGGCATCCCCCTGCCGTGCAGGGGGCTTGTCGGCGGCCCCGCGAATCCCAACCGCGGCGCGGGGGTTTGCCGCGTACCCCTTCAGTACCCCATGAGTCCCCTTTCAGTACCCGTTAAGTACCTGGGAAGTACCCGGGAGGTACCTGGGAAGTACCCCGAATTGGGCGGTGAACGTGAGGCTGAAAATGGCAAGTGGCGGCAAAGGAATGGGTTACGAATCGGAAGGGTTGCCGGATGCGATTTCAGGGGTACTTCGCCCCGACGGCATCAAGGCCGGATGGGAGGACGCGGAGGGCGGCCAGGTGATCGCTGAGGCCGGATTGCTGGTCCGCCCCCCTGCCGCGACGCGATGTCGGGCGCGACAGGGCCAGCCGCCGGCGGGGACGGGGGGCGAGCCTGCCGGGCCCGCCCTATAGGATGGACAGGTGGATATATGAAGGGGGATGAAAGATCAGCTTGTGACCTTCAGGCCCAGGGCCGAGGCGATGCGGTCGAAGTCCTCGAGGCCGTAGAAATCGATGAGGATTTTGCCGGTGTTCTTGGCCCGGCCGGGGCGGATCTGCACGCGGGTGCCGACGGCGGCGGTGAGCTGGTCTTCCAGGTCGCGGATGTAGGGGGCCTTGGTTTCCTTGCCGGCGGAGGTGGCCGTTACGGGGAACAGTTGGCTCTGCTCGTCGGCGATGAGGCCTTCGAGCTGGCGGACGGAGAGTTGGTTATCGGACGTTCGTTGGGCGAGGGCTTCCTGGCGGTCGGGTTTGCCGGCTAGGCCCGCCAGGGCCTTGGCGTGGCCGAAGGAGATGGCCCCGTCGAGGAGGAAGCGCTGGACGGAGTCTGGCAAGTCAAGTATTCGCAGGAAGTTAGCGAGACTCGCCCGGGCCACGCCCAGCCGGTCGGCGGCGTCGGCCTGGGTGAGCTGGAAGCGGTCCATGTAGTCGCGATACGCGATGGCGCGGTCGACGGCGTTGAGATCGGACCGGTGAATGTTCTCGATGATCGCCCACTCGAGCATCTGCCGGGCGGTGGCCTGGCGGGTGACGCAGGGGACGGTGGTGAGCCCGGCGGCCTTCGCGGCCCGGAGGCGGCGCTCGCCGGCGATGAGGACGAACGGCAGGGCGACGGCGTGTTCGGCCCCGCTGGTGACGATCAGCGGTTGGAGGACGCCCTCGGCGGCGATGCTGGCGGTGAGCTCGCGGAGTTCTTCGTCGTTGAAGGACCGCCGCGGCTGGTAGGGGTTGGGGGAGATCTGGTCGATGGCGATCTCGGTGGTTCTTTCACCAGGGGCGCCAGCAGCGGGATCGGGAGGGGCGGCGGCAGGGGCGTCGAGGGCCGCGGGGGCGGCCTGGGGTGCCGAGGCCTGGGCGGGTTCGGCGGGCACGTACTGGCCGGCGGCGGGGTCTTCGGTGGGGGCGGCGGTGGAGACGATGAGGCTGGAGAGACCACGGCCTAGACGGCGTTTGGAGGGTTCGTTGGTGCCGGGAGCGGTCATTTTGGGCCTCCTTTCCCGGTTGGCTGGCGTATCCGTGCCTGAAAGTTCCACGTGGAACTTTCTAACAGGGGTTGTTGTATAACGAGGAGGATAACCGGGCCGGCGGATGACGCAAGAGAAAAATGGGCGGATCGGACAAATAAGCGATGTTCCACGTGGAACAGGGGCTCAGGAGTACCGGGCGAGCCACTTTGCCAGGACCATGAGGGCCCAGAGGGGGTGGCCCAGTTCGGCGCGGCCGTGGAGGTGGTCGGAGATCATGCGGAGGATGGTTTCGCGGCGGAATAGGCCGGTGTCGGCCAGACGGCGGTCGAGGAGGGTTTCTTTCATGGTGGGCAGGAGCGGGCCGCGGAGCCATCGGCCGATCGGGGCGGCGAAGCCGTGCTTGCGACGCTGGAAGACCGAGGCCGGGAGCATGTTGCCGAAGAGGTGCCGGAGCATGATCTTCTTGGCGCCGTGCTTGTCGATCTTCTGTTCGGCCGGCAGGTTGATCCCCCAGGAGACGACCTGGTGGTCGAGGAAGGGGGAGCGGAGTTCGAGGGAGGAGGCCATGGAGGCGATGTCGGCCTTGACGAGGAGGTCGTCGGGCAGGTAGGTCATGATATCGTGCCGCTGGGCGAGGGCGAGTTCGGTGTCCCAGGGCTCGTCGACGTCGTAGAGTTCGCAGAACCAGCGGCTCGTGGCGTCGAGGTCGACGCTGGCGGCGAATTCGTCGGTCAGGAGTTGGCCCAGGAGGGCGGCTGGCATGATCCGCCTATACGTAAAATATTGCATTGAAGGCGGATACGGCAATCCAGAGGCGAAGCGGATCAGCCGGCGGAGTTTGTTGGTCTCGTCGGAGCTGGCGACGGTTCGGGCCAGAAGGCTGGCCAGGCGTATGGTTAGGTATTTGATAGGCCCGATGGTGGCGGCCAGGTGCATGGCCCGGTAGCGGTCGTAGCCGGCGAAGGCCTCGTCGCCCCCATCGCCGCAGAGGGCGACGGTGACGTACTGTCGGGCGGCCTGGCAGATGAGGAAGGTGGGCAGGGCGCTGGAGTCGCCGAAGGGTTCGTCGTACATGTCGACGATGCGGTCGACACAGTCGCCGGTGGGGGTATCGACGAGCAGGTCGGTGTGGTCGGTTCGGCAGAAGGCGGCGATTTCGGCGGCGGCGGGTCGTTCGTCGTAGTCGGCGTCGGCGAAGCCGGCGGTGAAGGTGGGGACGCCGGCCCCCTTTCCGGCGGCTTTGGCCATCAGGGCGACGATCACGGCGCTGTCGACTCCGCCCGAGAGCAGGGCCCCGAGCTTGACGTCGGAGTTCATGCGGGTGGCGACGGCGTCGACGACGGCCTCGCGGGTACGGTTGAACATCTTGTCGCGCCACGGCGGCATGCGGGCCGGCTGGACGCTCCAGTACCGCCGCGGCTCCTGCACCGAGCGGTCGACGAGCATGGTGGTCGCGGGGGGGAGTTTGTACAGGCCCTGGAACATGCTGACGGGCCCGGGGACGTAGCCCATGTAGAGATAGGATACGATCGCCTGGTGGTTGACGGAGGGGTGGATTTTCGGGTGGGCCAGCAGGGCCTTGGCTTCGCTGGCGAAGACGATGCGGTCTTCCAGCAGGGCGAACCAGAGGGGTTTCTTGCCCATGCGGTCACGGCCCAGGAGCAGGCAGCGGCGGCGGGCGTCGTAGAGGGCGAAGGCGAACATGCCCTCCAGGGCGGGGGCCATTTCCTCGCCGCGTTTAATATATAGCGGCAGAAGGACTTCCGTGTCGCCGTTGGTCTGGAACGGGTAGTCGACGCGGAGTTGGGCGCGGAGGTCGCGGTAGTTGTAGATCTCGCCGTTGAAGGCGACGGCAACCTGCCCATCGGGGGTGGCCATGGGTTGGCGGGAGGTTTCGACGTCGAGGACGGCCAGGCGGCGGACGCCCAGGCCGCACCGGCCGTCGGGAGACAGCAGAAAACCCTCCTGGTCGGGCCCACGGTGGACCAGGCGCGCAGTCATAGCGCGTACGACCGTCAGATCGGCGAGACCCTCGCCGAAGACGAATTCGCCGGCAAATCCGCACATTCTGTGGATCGTATCGGACTTCCGCGCCCGGCAGCATGAGGGTTCTTCGCCGGTCGAACCGGACATCGGCCGGCCGCGAACAACACGAACGGCACGAACGAGACGAACAATATCAACAGAACCAACGACACGACGGACACGAACGGGGGGTTCTGTCGTCCAGCCGGGAGCGTTCTGGTGATGGCAAGGAAAGAGACGGGGATTATGGGATTAGAGGAGGATTTCGGGATTATGAAATGTGTGCAGACCGGGGACATGGGTGGCGCTTTACCATGGCTGGACCCCCATCCCCGGCCCACACAGGCCAGAACAACAGCGCGCCCGATCCCCGCGCGACTTCCCCTCCCGGTTCCGTGGGGGATGAGTCAGTGCCGGACCTACTTGACGGCCCGCCGGGTCGGAGCTACTATTCCCGTGGCGGACGAAGGCCGCCACCCGGTCCGCGGCAAGGGCTGAGCCCGCCTTCACTGAATGATTGCAGAAACCTTCTTTTCTGCCCATGCGTGCGGGCCCTGGGCGCTATCGGAAAGGAAGGTGTCTCATGAGTGCCTCTCTGCCCCCCAAGCCCAGTCTCGAGCAACTCAAGAAGGAGGCCAAGGATCTCCGCAAAGCCCACCGGGCCGGGGATGCCTCGTGTTGCGAGATCCTGAGAAGGCTCCACCGTTTCGCCGCCGCGAGCGACGCGGCCATTCTCGCCGCCGACGTCCCGCTCAAGGAGGTCCAGTTCGCCCTGGCCATGCACTATGGGTTCAAGACCTGGCAGGAGTTGAGTTCCCATGTTGTTGCGAAGAACCTGCAATCGGGATCGGACAATGCCGGGATCGAGGGGATCGAGACCGAGGAGTTCCTTGCGACGTATGAGCGTGGATTCCCGAAGTTCGCAGAAGGCTCCGAGCCCCTGCGCCGGGGGGCGTTGGCCAGGGCTCTCGGGATAGCGGAGGAGTCTAAGGGGACCGACATGGCGGCCCGGGCTCTACTGGTGGCCGCGAACGCCTATGTGGGCGGGTGCGGAGACAACCGTCTGCTCACCGAGGACGGGTGGGACCGGATGATAGCACTCTATCAACGAGCGATTGATGAATGCCCGAAAAGTCGGTTTGCCGAGCAAGGCCAATGGGGCATCGCCCTGGCTCACGGGTGTTGGGCGCCGAACGGATGCTGCCATTTCCTCCAGGGAAAGCAGGAATGGGAAAAGGCCGTCGATCTGTACTGGGGGTTGTACCGGGCCACGACGGGGTGGAGCAGGGCCGAGGCCCTACGTCGCATCGCGGAGATCCAATGTGCCCGGACGGGGCAGTGGCGGGAAGGCCTGCAGACCTGGCAGCGCTTGCGGCAGGAGCAAGGGGAGGCCATGGATCCGAGTTCGCAACGGCGATGGGACCAGCAGGCCCCGCCAACCCAACGGCCGGCCCACTTGACCTGTACGGAGCGGGGTTGCGGCAGGGCCATGACACTGGAGTATTTCCTTCTCACCTTTACGTTTCGGCCCGCCGTGCAAGCTGTCCAGTCCGGGCAACAGGCGACGGAACTGCGCGACGCGTTTGTCGGGCTGATTCCGCAGAACGAGAGCATCCGGGCCGGCACGCTGGTGGAACTCGAGCGCGCCCTGCAGAAGCTTGGGGACCGACATGGCGCGGAGAAGGTCAAAGGACAATTGGGCCTGTGCGAACAATGGGTGGTCATTGGGCCTTTCAGCGGCAATCCGGACTTGACGGACGAAGACCTCCGTGCGATCAACCTGCCTCCCGAGGTGCGCCCACTGGCGTTCCAATCATCCGGCGAGCCTTGGGGGTGGTGGGACCAGAGGGCGCCACAGTCCATGGTCCAGGAAATGCTGACGGCCTACGGGCCCGAGCAGGACTACCTTGCCGGAAGATTAGATTTGACCAAGGCGTACCCGGTGACCCCTGTGCATGAGCGCGACCCGCAAGGGCATGACAAGCGCGAAGGGCGCCGACATGAAGAAGGAACGGCAGGAAAGGCCGTGTGGGTCCGGGCCTCCAGTGTTGTCCCGAGCGACAATTGGGATGCCAACGGTACTGTCTACGGCCTGACCTACGTGGCAAGCCCGGTCGCACGGGATGTGCAGCTTCGGGTCGGTCTCAGCGGCCAGTTGAGAGCGTGGGTCAACGGCGAAAAGGTGCTTGCCACCGACCAGCTGCATGATTACACGTCGATGGATTCGTTCACCTGCACCGTACGGCTACACCAGGGCCGCAACCAGTTGTTCGTCAAGTTCACGCCTTACGGTGGGGGTGAGCCGGTACCGATCCGGATTGTGGGCAAGGACGGCCTTGCGCTGGCCAACGTGCGATTCTCCGCTCCGAATGTGCCCGAGCACAGCCAGGTGCGGTCCGCCTTCCTCCTGTCAGTTCAGTCGGCTCGGACACAGACAGACAGATTGGGGTGGATTCACAGGTAACCTGTCTGCTGACGACAAAGCGGAACGAAGAATGGCGGCTCGACTTGACAGGCCCCCGGGCGGCGTCTACTATTCCCGTGGCGGACGAAGGCCGCCGCCCGGCCCGCGGCAAGGATTGATTCCACCTTCACGGAATCTACGCAGAGACCTTCTTTTCTGCCCATGTGTGCGGGCCCTGGGCGCTTTGGAAAGGAAGGTGTCTCATGACTCCGTCTCTCCCCCCCAAGCCCAGCCTCCGTTTTCTCAAGGAACAAGCCAAGGATCTCCTCAAGGCGCGCAAGGCCGGGGATGCATCCTGTTGCGCCGTGCTGCGCAACCTGGCGCGGTTCGCGGCCGCCACGAACGCGGATATCCTCGCGGCCGACGTGCCGCTCAAGGAGGTTCAATTCGCCCTGGCCATGCACTATGGGTTCAAGAACTGGGACGAATTGCGACAGGCCGTCGGAAACGACAGCGAAGGGGGCGCTGGCACGCTGTCTTTGGGCGACATCAAGCTTCTAGGGAACCTGATGGTCGAGAACCTGATGGTCGAGGATGTCTACTGCCTGACGGTTCAGGCAGTGGTGAAACTGGTTCACGACATCGATATCGATTACGAAGCATTGCACGCACTATCGACCAACGCTTACTGCCTCGGCATTGCGCCCGGGGAGAACTGCATGTCCTGGTGGCACCACGCCGGCCGGGCACTGGCGTCGGACATTGTCGGCCAGCGTTGCGGGCTGGCATTTCAGAGGCTTCGGATCGAGGGCCTGGGCGTCCACCCCGGGATGTCCGGGCAGGAGTGGGAGCGGACCACCGAGGAACAGAGGCAACGATTCCCGGCGCTGTTCCGAAAGGTCATGGCCGACGGTGGCATCGTGATCGTCGACGGCGGCTGGAAGGGCGGCAGCGGCCTCATCCCGTGGGTCCACTGGGGCATCATCACAGTGGCCGACGAGGGAAAGATCCTTGGCGCCAGCTTCAACGGCCGAAACGACAACGGAATAGAATATATCGACGGCTGCTGGTCGGTATTCCCCGTCGAACCGTCGCTGTCAGAGGCTCAGGCCGATAGGGAGATGCTTCGGCGGGCAGTGCTTCGCATTCGTGCCGCGGGGCCCGACTTCGGGCCTGACCATCCGCGGGGGCTGGCCTTTGGTCTGCCAGGCATGGACCTGTGGATCCGACAGATGCGGGACGTGCGGGGATTCTGCCCGTCTTGTTTTGAAGAGAAACCAGAGAGCGGCGGCGATGCAATCGACCCGGCCCAGACGCTCGTCGCCGGCGCGAGGAGCGTGTCAGGTTACCTTCGCAAGCGGATTCCCTTGCTGCCGAGCGTGGCGGCCAGGCCCTTGCGGGCCGTTGTCGCACACTACCAGGCCATTGCCGGAATCATGGGGCCGTTCGCTGACGACCCAGCCCTGTACAAGGCGTTCATCGGCGACCTGGACAAGCAGAAGGAGCATGCCGACATGGTGCTCGTGGCGGTCAAGAACGAACTGGCCGCCGCCGCTACCGAGATCGAAAAGGCCCTAGCGGCCTTGACGGCATAGCTGGAACGAGCGGCGAGGCGGACAGCCGAAGTCGCTCTTGGTACAATACATCCTGTGGAGCCAGGCCCAACTTCGCCTGGGCGTAACCATGTCCAATGTGATCTATCGGGATGCGGCCGTAGCGGACATTCCGCAGATGCTGGCTGTCTGGCGGCAGTTCTGGGCGCCGCAGCGGTATGAATCGAACCTCGAGCGGAAGATTCGGAATGACCCGGCGTCCGTCTGCGTCGCGGAATGCGACGGCCTGGTGGTGGGCACGGTCATCGGCGGGTACGACGGCTGGTGGGCATGGATCTACCGCGTGGCGGTCCATCCGGACTACCAGAGAAGGGGGATTGGCTCGGGCCTGCTTTCGGAGATGCACCGGCGGCTGGCTGCACGAGGCGCGGAGGCCGCCTGCCTGATCGCCTCCCCCGCCAACGCCGCGATGGCGGGCCTCCTGCGCAGGGTCGGCTACAAGGAAAAGGAAGACAGACGTTTCTCTTTAGTGTTCTGACCCGGGCATCGGCCGGTTCCGAGAAGCTCGACGCCCGCTGGAATGCTGGGCAGCGTACAAGGAATGATCCGCTGCGCCACACGATCGCCGGTCCGCGGGCCCGCCGCGGGGACCGGTTTTTCGGTGAGCGGCGGGGGGCGGGCGGATAGACTTATCGTGCGGTTGGCCCGGCCGGCCGCACGGAGATGAGCCATGGTGACGAACAAACGAACGCCTCGGGCAGAGATCGACCGAATTGTCCGCCGAATTGTCAGGGCGTTTCACCCGGAACAGGTGATCCTGTTCGGATCGCATGCGCGGGGGCAGGCGGGCCCGGACAGCGACGTGGACCTGCTGGTTGTGATGGCGGTGGAGGGGTCCAAGCGGCAGAAGCAACTGGAGGTGCGGACGGCGCTGGGCGACAGCTCGTTGCCCGTGGACGTGATTGTCACGCGTCCGGAGGACTTCGCCTGGCGGAAGGACGTTGTCGGCACTGTAGAGTGCCCGGCCTGGCGGGAAGGCAAGGTACTCTATGTCCGGCGATGAAGCGGTCGTGTTGGTAATCCGCGAATGGGTCGAGAAGGCCGACAACGACCTGGCGAACGCCGCGTATACGCTGACGATGGAGGCTGAATGTCCTACGGACACGGTCTGTTTCCATGCCCAACAGTGCGTGGAGAAGTATCTGAAGGCCCTGTTGGTCCATGAGAACACCTCGGTCCCGCGAACCCACGACCTGCGAGTGCTGATGAACTTGCTTCCCCATGCGCTTCGGCCCGATCTGGACGAGTCTTCGCAAGACCGGTTGACGGAATACGCGACGGTGTCGCGCTACCCCGGAGACTACGAGCCGCTTCCTCTATCCGAAGCCCGAGTTGCTGTGCGCATTGCCCGGAGGATTCGCCTATCCGTACGGAGGCTACTCCCCAAGCCTGCTCTGCGGCGGAAGAAGCGGTAGACTGGGCGAGACATTGACCGGTGAAGGAGTCACGGCATGGACGAGCGGACGATTGGGTCGTTGGAAGACATTTGGCCGTTGCAGGCGGCGTTGAATAAGAAGGCGGGGATTGATACCGCGGGATTGGGGGAGGCGCTGAAGGCGGCGGAGGGGGAGGGAGGGCAGGTGGCCCCGGAAGCGGCGCTGGCGGTGGGGAGGGCGCTGAAGAATTACATTGATGCCCTGGCCGGGGAGTGTCACGAACTACAAGAATGCCTCAGTTGGAAGCACTGGTACAAAGAGGCCAAGGAAGGGCGGCAGTATCAGTTGCAGGATGTGCAGAACGCCCGGGTGGAGGCGACGGATATGCTGTTCTTCTGGATCAGCATCTGCCAGTTGCTGGGGCTTTCGTGCGAGGATGTGTATCGGCTGTACGCCAAGAAGCTCGGGATCAACCACAAGCGGCAAGATGAAGGTCGCAGCCAGGCCCAGCACGGGGACTTCGAGGCCGAGAACCGTCAGGTGAAGTGATTGTGGTGCAGGCATCTTGCCTGCCTTGCCCGGAATGCAGGCAAGATGCCTGCACCACAACGGGCGGCCGCGGCATACAATGATGCCGTTCCCGTCCGGGGCGAGCGTGAGCCCCATGTATATGAAGGAGTTGTTGCGATGAAACGGACCTGGCTCGGCGTGACGGTGTCGGCGTCGGTGATGCTGGCGGCGGCGGTGGGGGTGGCGGGGGACTGGCCCTGCTACCTCGGTCCCGATCAGACCTCCGCCAGCGCGGAGACGGGGCTGCTGCGGAGTTGGCCGGCCGAGGGGCCCAAAGTGCTCTGGACGACGCCCGTGGGGGCCGGGTTTGCCGCGCCTGTCGTGTCGGGCGGGGAGGTGTTCATCCTGGACCGCGGCGGGCCGGAGGGCAAGGTGCAGGACATCTTCCGCTGCCTGGGCCTGGCTGACGGGAAGGAGAAGTGGCACGTCGCCTACGATGCGCCGGGGAAGGTGAGTTTCAACGGGTCTCGCACGGCCGGGGCGGCCGACGAGAAGTACGTCTTCACGGTCGGGCTCATGGGGCACCTGAGTTGTTTCGACCGCCAGGAGAAGAAGCTTGTTTGGCAGAAGAACATTCTGAAGGAATACGGCGGGGCGATGCCCAACTGGGGTGTTTCGCAGTCGCCGGTGCTGTACGGGGCGAGCGTGATCGTGGGGGCCCTGGGGAGCAAGGCCGGGCTGGTTGCCTTCAACAAGGCCGACGGCAAGGAGGCTTGGGCGGGCGAACCCATGGGCAAAATGGAATACGTTTCGCCGATCCTGACGACGATCGCCGGGGTGGACCAGGTTCTCGTGGTGGGCGGAGGGGGCAAGACCGTCGCGGGCGTTTCCCCCACGGACGGAAAGACCCTCTGGACGTACACGGGCTGGGGGTGCAAGATCCCCATCGCCCCGCCGGCGTGCCTGGGCGAGGGGCGGGTCCTTCTCACCGGCGGCTACGGGGCCGGGTCGGCTATGCTCCAGGTCTCCAAGGGCCAGGCCGGCGGCTTCACCGTGACGGAATCCTTCCGCACGAAGGCATGCGGCGCCCAGATCCATCGTCCGCTGTTCTACAAGGACCACCTGTACGTCAACGGCAACGACAACCGGCAGTCGGACGGCCTGCTGTGCATGGACCTGACCGGCAAGGTGCTGTGGAAGACGGGTCGCGACCCCTTCTTCGAGCGCGGGGGCATGCTGCTGGCCGACGGGTTGATCTTCATGGTCGATAGTTCCCAGCGGAGCCTCTACCTGATCGAGCCCGACCCGGCGGGGTTCAAGGTTCTCTCCAGCGTGAAGATCCTGGACACCGAGGAAGCCTGGAGCCCGCTGGCCCTGTCGGAGGGCAAGCTGCTGATCCGCGACAAGGCCAGCCTCAAGTGCCTGGACGTGAAAGGCAAGTGACCCGGCAAGACCGCTTCTTTGCTGCCCCCCGGCGCGGTATACTGCGGGGCATGCCAGCCAAGAGCACCCGTTTCGCCAGGCGCTGGGGGGCAGCCTGCCTCGCCGTCGTGGCCTTCGGGTCGGCGTTTTCGGCGGGCGAATTGCCCGGCCCGGCCTCGGCCCCGTCGAGCGGCCCGGCGCCGGCGACGAGTCCTGCCTCCGTCCCGGCGACTCGGCCGGACCCCCTTCCGTTCGCCCGGGTCGTCTTCGGCGAGTTGCTCAACTACTCCAACGAACTCCCCGCCGCCGACCGCAAGCAAATCCCGCTCCTGGTGGCCCGCCTGGCCGGGGCCAATTGGCAGAAACGACAGGAGGCCTCGGCGGCCCTGGAGGCGATGCCCCCCGCGGCGATCCCCCTGCTGACGGCCGCCGTCCGGGGCGAGGGGATCGACCTGGAAACCCTCCTTCGCGCCAAGGCGGCCATCGCCGCCATCGAACGCCGTGCCCTCGCCGGCGACTCGCGTCTGAACGCCGCCATCGAGGCCCGCGCCCTGGCCCAGGAGCCGGGGCTCATCGCTGACCTGATTGCCCTGCTGGACCATCCGGCCGGCGGGGTGCGATACGCCGCCGACTACGCCCTTCGGACCCTGACGACCCAGACCATCGACTACAACGCCTTCGCCGACGCTTCCGCCCGGGCGGCGGCGATCAAGGCCTGGCAGGCCTGGTGGGCCCAGGCGAAAGGCTCCTTCCGCTTCGCCCCGGGCGCCTTCGGGCCCCTGGCCATCCTGGCCATCGACTTCCAGGGCTCCTCGGTCACGGCCTACAAACTCGACGGGACCGAGCTGTGGTCTCGCCGCTGCCGGCACAACCCGTACGGGGCCTGGCCCACGGGAAATGGCAACCTCCTGGTCGCCTATATCAACGCCTCGCCCACGCTGGAGGAACTCGACCCCGACGGCAACGCCGTCTGGACCAGCCAGGGCATGAACATCCCCAACCTTCGCGTCGTCGACGTCCGCGTGCTGCCCAACGGGCGATTCCTGCTGGTGGACATCGGCGCTCAACGCGTCATCGAGGTCGACCGCCAGGGCGCCATCGCCTGGCAGGCCGGACCGTTGAACAACCCCATGTCCGCCGAACGCCTCAACAACGGCAACACGCTGGTGACCGAATCGGCCACCAGCGCGGTGATCGAGATCGACCCCACCGGCAAGACGGTGTGGACAGCCGCCGGCATCGCCAACCCCATGGACGCCACGCGGCTGCTCAACGGCAACACGCTGGTGGCGGAGGTCACCAACCAGCGGGTGGTCGAGCTCGACCGGGACGGGCGGCAGGTCTGGCAGCGGCCTTGCCAGGGCATACCCTACGGCGTCCTTCGCCTGAGCGACGGCACGACGGTGATCGCCGTCCGGGAAGAAGGGGTCATCGTCGTCGACACCGAAGGACGCGTCCTCCGCCGCCTCCGCGGGCCCAGCCAGTCCCTCCAACGCCTCCGCCTCGTCCCCCAGGCACTGCTGGAAAAGAAGTAATCGCCCGACCATGGCCGCTTCTCCGTCACCCTCGGCGAAGCGGGGGCCAGGGCCTTTCCGTTCTTTCGCTCATCGCTGTAGATCTTGGGGCTCTATCAGGCCCGCCGGCCGTCGCAGGTTGCGTTTGTCGCTTTCCTGGCTTCCAGCGGCAGCGGTGTGTTTCACAGGGAATTATCCATTATGGGATATAACCTTCCCGATTGTGAGAAACTCCCGGCAGGAGGCCAGTCACCCAGGCGGGAAAGAGGGGTGGCGCGGACGCCTGGGGCGGGGTGGGGGATGTCGGACAAAACTTACGTGAAGACAGGCGGTTGTCGTGGCATTTGGGTTCCGGCGGGCACAATCGCAGGGGGTCGATTGTCATGCTGCCGGTGGGAAATGGCGCGAGGTTTGCATGAGGGAGTCTGCGAGGTGGCCGGGCCGTGGCGGAAACGGACCGGCACAGAGAACCAGACGGTCAGACATGCAGCCGAATCGGCGGGATATCCTGAAGCACATGGGATGGTTGACCGCTGCCGGAGCCGGTGCGCTCGGCGCGGGCGATCTCATGGCCAGCCAGGGCCACGCCGGGCCGAGCCACCCGATGGGCGTCCTGGTGGACCTGACGGTCTGCAACGGCTGTCGAACCTGCGAGTGGGCGTGTCGAAAGTCCAACGGCATCGAGGCGGGGGCGTTGGAGACGTACGACGACCCGGCGGTGTTCAAGGACCGCCGCCGTCCGGCCCCGGACGCCTTCACGGTGGTGAACTCCTGGCCGGGGCGGGAGGAGGGCAAACCCGTCTTCGCGAAGGTGAACTGCCTTCACTGCAATCACCCGGCCTGTGCGTCGGCGTGCATCGTGGGGGCGTTGCGCAAGCAGGACAGCGGGGCGGTGACGTACGAGGCCTGGAAGTGCATCGGCTGCCGGTACTGCATGGTGGCCTGCCCGTTCCAGATTCCCGCGTATGAATATGATGACGCCCTGACGCCGCGGGTCCGCAAGTGCGAGTTCTGCACGTCGCGGACGTCGGCGGGCCAGCGTCCGGCGTGCGTGGAGGCCTGCCCGAGGCAGGTGATGGTGTACGGCAAGCGGCGAGAGTTGATCGCCCTGGCTCACGAGAAGATCGCCGCCCACCCGGACCTGTACCTTGACCGCGTTTACGGTGAGCACGAGGTGGGGGGCACGAGCTGGCTGTACTTGTCGGGCGTGGCGTTCGAGCAGGCGGGGTTTCTCAAACTGCCCGAGGCCGCCCCGCCGGTCATCACCGAGGCCATTCAGCACGGCGTGTTCAAGCTGGGCCTCTGGCCGGCGGCGTTGTACGGCATTCTGGGGGCGACGATGTGGCTGACCGGGCGGCGCCGGGCCGTCGCAGGGGCCCAAGCCCCCGTCCATGCCCACGCTCCCGCGCACGCGGCGCCGGTAGCGGTGCTGGCCGGCACCGGCGGCGAGGAAGCCGTTGGTACGGCCGCCCCGCCCGAACACTGGTCGCCCAAGCCCGACGGGCCACTCCCTGCTCACGCCGATCACGCCGAGCACCACGAAGAGCCCTCCCCCGTTCGGCGGAAGCTTTTCACTCCCGGCGTGTTCATCCTGCTGGCCCTGATGGCCGGCGGACTCGTCGCGGGGCTGGCCCGCTTTATCTTCGGCCTCGGGGCGGCTACCAACCTCGACCAGCAGTACCCCTGGGGCCTCTGGATCGGCGTGGACGTCGCCAGCGGGGTGGCCCTGGCGGCCGGGGGGTTCACCTCGGCCTTCCTGACGCACATTCTGCACCGCGACCGCTACCACGCGATCGCCCGCCCGGCCCTGCTGACGGCGATGCTGGGGTACACGTTCGTGGTGATCGGCCTGCAGGCCGACCTCGGGCGGTACTACAACGTCTGGCACCCGATGATCATGTGGCAGGGCAACTCGGTGCTCTTCGAGGTCGGCATGTGCGTGATGTGCTACCTCAACGTGCTGTACCTGGAATTCGCCCCGCTGGCCTGTCACTTCTTCACGAGCCGGCGGGAGAGATTTCCGCGTCTGGCCCGCTTGGCGACCTTGGCCGAGGGAAAGATCGAGAAGATCATGTTCGCCCTCGTCATCGCCGGGTGCACCCTGTCCTGCCTGCACCAGTCCAGCCTGGGCAACCTGCTGGTGATCGCCCCCTCGAAACTGCACCCGCTGTGGTGGAGCCCGCTTTCGCCGCTGATGTTCCTCCTGTCGGCCATCGCGGTGGGCTTCCCGATGGTGATCTGGGAGTCGCTCTTCGCCGGCTGGAGCCTCAAGCTCAAACCCGAGATGAACGTTCTGGGCCCGCTGGCCAGGTTCATCCCGTGGGCCCTGGGGGCGTACCTCGCCGTCAAGATCGGCGACGTGATCTACCGCGGGGCGTACGTATACCTGTCTGACGGCTCGGCCCAGAGCATCTGCTGGCTGATCGAGGTGGGGGCGGGCGTGGTTTTGCCCTTGGCGATGCTGCTGATGCCCGCTATCCGCCGGCGCCCGGGGGCGTTGTTCGCGGCGGTTTCGCTCGTGGTGGGCGGCGTGCTGTTCAATCGCGTGAATGTGTTCCTGGTGGCCTACAAGCCCCCGTTCACGTCGAAGACGTACTGGCCCTCGCTGGCGGAATGGGCCGTCACGATCGGGCTGTTCGCCGCCCTGATGTTCATCTACCGCGTCCTCGTGACGTACCTTCCCGTGATCAGCCAGCCCAAGAGCGAGAACGCCGCATGAGTCCCCGGGCTGCATCTCGCCGGGCGATGTGGGGTTTGTGGGCGTTGCCCCTGGCGGGGCTGATCGCGGTGGTTTTGACGGCCCGCGGGGCCGCCCCGGGCGCGGGGGGCAAACCCAAGGACGCCGCCGCCGAGTTGGGCCCGGCCCTCGTCGTGCTGGGGGCCCTGGAGAAGGACTTCGAGGCCGTGCCGTTCGATCACCTGGCCCACGCGAAGATGTCGCAGATGTGGGACGGGTGCGTCACCTGCCACCACAAGCCGCCCCACCCGGACGGGAGGAAGGGCCCCTCGCCCGTGGCGGCGCACCCGGCGACGGCCCCGGCCGGCCAGGCCGCCGCCGACACCATCCCGGCCTGCAAGAGCTGTCACGCCGTCACCGAGGCCGATACCAGTATTCGCGTGCCCAACCTGAAGGGCGCCTATCACCGCCAGTGCCTGAACTGTCACCGGGAGTGGATGGGGCCCAAGAGTTGCCTGATTTGTCACAAGGCCAAGGGCGCCCAGGCCGCTAAGGCCGCCCCCTCCAGCGGCGAGGTGCTTTCCCGGATGCACCCGCCGATCCCCGAGCCCGACACGCGGGTGTACAACCAGATGCGGTTCATGCCCGCCGACGGGGCCAACGTGCTCTTCCGCCACAAGGGGCACGCCGAGGGGTTCGGCATCAAGTGCGCCACCTGCCACCGTCGCAACGCCTGCTCGACGTGTCACTCGCCCAAGCCCGAGGCCGCTGCCCCGCGCCCGCTGCATCCGGGCAAGAGCTGGACGGAGTCTCACGACCCGTGCGTTTCCTGCCATCAGAAGGACCGCTGCAAGCACTGCCACTACAAAGACCAGCAGCCGCCCCCGCCGCCCTTCGACCACAAGACCACCGGGCAGGGGCTCGACAAGTTCCACGAGAAACTCCCCTGCCGCAGTTGCCACCCCGACATGCAGGACCGCGCGAGCCTGACGTGCTCCACGCCCGCCTGCCACAAAGCGGCCCCGGCGGTGGCGTTTCCGATGTTCCGTCCCGGGCCCGTCTCCGCCGGGGCGGGCGATGCCCCGGGCCCGGGCGACGGGCCCGACCCCGCCGCCAGTCAACCGGCCACCAGGCCCATTATGATGCGCATCCGGCACTGAGACCACCGCATGAAACGCACGGCTGTCATCTTGTTCCTTCTTCTGCCGGCTCTCTCGAGCGTACCGGCCCCTGGGGCCTCGCCCGCCAAGCCCACCGCCGCGGTGCCGCTGGCCGGTTGCGTCACCGCCGAGTGTCACCCGGGCGTGAAGGCCCACAAGGCCCTGCACGGGCCGGTGAGTTCCAACGCCTGCGATTCCTGCCACGTCGTCGTCGACGTCAAGGCCCACACCTTCCACCTCATCCGCCAGAAGGCCGAAATGTGCACCTTCTGCCACGACTTCGCCCGCACCCGCAAGCCGGTGGTTCACGCCCCGGCCGCCCGGGGCGAGTGCCTCGCCTGCCACGACCCCCACGGCGGGGCCACCCGTACCAGCCTGCGGGACGAAGACTCCACCCGCCTGTGCTCGCACTGTCACGACAAGGCCACCCGCACCAAGAAGTTCATGCACTACCCGGCCGCCAAGGGCGCCTGCGATTCCTGCCACGCTCCGCATGCCTCCAACTACCCCAACCTTCTCGATGCCGTCGGGACGGACCTGTGCCTTCACTGCCACCGGGACTTCGACCGCCGCATGGCCAAGGCGCCCTTCCGCCACAAGGCCGTCGACATGGGCTGCCAGAAGTGCCACGACCCGCACGGGTCGGAGTTCCCGATGGGGCTGAGGCAGAACGTCAAACCGCTGTGCTTGAGTTGCCACGAGAAGATCAAGGATCGGATCGCCTCGGCCCAGGACAAGCACACGCCGGTGATGTCGGAGAGTGCCTGCCTGACGTGCCACACGCCGCACGGGGGGAACCTGGCGCGGGGGATGCGGCTGCTGCCGGCGCAGATCTGCCTCTCCTGCCACGACAAGCCCATTACCTCGGCCAAGGGCCAGCCCGTGCTGGCCGTGCCGGAGGTCGCCGACGCCAAGCTCCACAAGCACGGGCCCATACGCGAGGGCCAGTGCGGCGGCTGCCATAACGTCCACGGCTCCGACCGCCCGCTGCTGCTGGACCAGGCCC
>JAPLNA010000207.1 GCA_026693065.1 Planctomycetota bacterium | reverse complement strand
TGGTACGCGTTACTATCGGGTGACCCCGTCCGGGCACGCGATCATGACGGCAGCCCTCAAAGTCCGGCAAGCCGATGTCTCCACCATCGCCGCCTGAGAGCTTGCCAAGAAAACAAGTAGTGATATGATTGCTTTGCAGAGCAGCGCAGAGAGAGAAGCGGGGAAGGGCGCGGAGGCTGTGGCGTTCCTCATCTGCGCTGGCGCAAAGGGGCGGGCCTGGTCGATGGATTACCCTGAAACGCGAGAAAAGTCTTTGCCCGGCCCTGTCGTTCGGGTTATGTTAGTTCGAGGTGGCCGCCATGACGATGATCCAACCGACGCCCGTTCGACCCGGTGAGAACCAAGCGGATGATACGCGGGCGCTTTTCGTCGATCCGCAGGAGGCCAAGGGGACCTGGCGGAAGGAACTGGTTCCCTCGGCCGTCACCGGCCTGCCCCGCGACAGCTATGTCTACCGGGCGCCGCGGAAGACCGACCCGATGACATTCTCCTGGCACGGCGACAAACAGACGTTCTGCCCGCCGGTCTGGTGGGACCTGGCCATCGGAAGCGGGCCTTGCGGGTTCGGATGCCGGGCGTGTTTCCTCATGCTCACCTTCCGCGCGATGCGCGACCCGATGCGCCCCGTCATCTACGATAACCTCGACTACCTCTGGAAGTCCGTTCGCAAGTGGCTCGCCAGCCCGGCCCGGAAGAAAACCCACACGCTTGGCTTGGGCATTGACCGGTCGGACAGCCTCCTCTACGAAGGCCTGACCGGCCACGCCCGCACGCTGGTCCCCTGGTTCGCCGACCCGGCCCGAAACCCCGCCGGGTGCAAACTCATCCTGCTGACAAAGTCCGCCAACGTGCATTACCTGGAAGGCCTGCCGGCCGCCAACGTGGCCGTCACCTTCTCCCTGAACCCCGAGCCGATCGCCGACCTCTGGGAAGGCAAGTACCCCGACACCCTGGAGCGGATCAGCCCGCCGATCTCCGCCCGCCTGGCCGCCTGCCGCAGTGCCCAGGACATGGGTTTCGAAACCCGCCTCCGCCTGGATCCGATCCTGACCCCCGACGGCTGGCAGGACATGTACGCCGCCTTCTTCTCCTCCATCGGCCGCCTCGGCCTCCGTCCCAGCCGCATCACCCTGGGCACCTACCGCGAAAAGAACGCCCAACTCGACTCCTGGCGCGCCAAGTGGGGCCTGCCCGCCATGGAATGGCAACCCCCGGAAATGGCCCAAGAGGGCACTCACCGACATTTGTCCAGTGACCATCGAGCAGCCGCCTATGTGACCGTACGAGACCTTCTGGCCAAGTATCTGCCCGACGCCCCGGTAAGCCTCTGCAAGGAGACCCATTCTCTTCGCCGGATGAACGGATTCTGCAACGCAACCTGTAACTGCCTCGGATAAGAAAGAAAGGGGGACAATATGACCAAGACCGATGAATCGTCGAGGCTCTATGATAGCAGCGATCTTGTTCCCTCCTCCGACGGCCTTCCCGCCCGAGAAGTTGGACCTTGGTCGAAGGACAAGCACTACTTTCTCATCCGCTACATGGATGCCTTCACAAGGGCGATGAAAAGGAAGCCGCAATGGTCGGGGCTGGGATACATCGATCTCTTTGCCGGTCCCGGGAAGTGCAAGATCAGGGGGACTGGGGAGGAGATATATGGTTCCCCCCTGATCGCCCTAACTTCTCCACGACCGGGAAAGTCATTCGATGCCTTCTTCTTTGCGGAGATGTCTTCGCACTGTCTTGAGGCCATCACAACTCGTTTCCACAGCCTGAGATCCCAGTGCATCCCGAACGTTTACCCCGGCGACTGTAACGAGAAGGTATCAGCGCTTTCGAAAGACTTGAATTCCTCTTTCCTCTATCTGGCCTTTATTGATCCTCCGGGCCTGGACGTCCACTTCGATACGATCCGTGCCTTGGCAAACCAGCAACGAATGGATCTGATTATCTCTTTCATGGACCGACTTGACCTAAACAGGAACATGAACACGTATCTCGCACAGCAGCAATCCAAGCTCGATCTGTTCTTTGGGGAGAGAAGCAACTGGCGACACCGTTTCAATAACCTCGGAAGCTGGTCTGCCGAGAACGTCACTCGCCTAAGCCTGGAAATATACCGGGATCAACTACAGCAGATTGGATATGGGCACTTTGGTGAACCCGTTCGAATCCACGGAGCGGGAGAAACAGCTCAGACGCCGTTCTATTTGCTTTTGTTTGCCAGCAAACACCCGTTGGGGGTGCAATTCTGGAACGAGACTTCGAGTAAAGACCGGTCGGGAAACCGAAAGCTCCCGTTCTGAGAAAGTCGCGATCCGGCATCCTGTCGGCCATCAACACCGCGGCCGGGCGGTTTGGGGCCGCCCGGCCGCGGGAGACGTTTCTGCTAGGCGATAGGGTTCGCCGTGTTCGTCCGCCAAAGGCGGATTCGCGGCTATTTCTTCGACTTCTTGGCCTTCTTGGCCGGCTTCTTCGGGGCGGCCTTCTTGACGACCTTCTTGACGGCCTTCTTGACAGGCTTCTTGGCCGCTTTGGCCGGCTTGGCAGCCTTCTTGGCGGCCTTCTTGGCCGGGTTCTTGATGGCGGCCTGGGCGGCGGCGAGGCGGGCGATGGGAACGCGGTAGGGGCTGCAGGAGACGTAGGTGAGACCGGCCTTGTGGCAGAAGGCCACGCTGGCCGGGTCGCCGCCGTGCTCGCCGCAGATGCCCAGCTTGAGGTCCGGACGGACGGAGCGGCCCTTTTCGACGGCGATGCGGATGAGCTCGCCCACGCCGTCCTGGTCGAGGGTCTGGAACGGGTCGTTGTCGTAGATGCCCATCTTGACGTAGTCGCGGAGGAACTTGGCGGCGTCGTCACGGCTGAAGCCGCAGCCCATCTGCGTCAGGTCGTTGGTGCCGAAGCTGAAGAACTCGGCGATCTCGGCGATCTTGTCGGCGGTGACGGCGCCGCGGGGCACTTCGATCATCGTGCCGATCTTCAGGTAGGGCAGCGGGCGCTTCATTTCCTTGGCGATCTCGGCGACGACGCGGTCGACGATCGCCCGCTGGTGGGCCAGTTTCGGGGATGACCTTCTTGCCCTTCTTGGCCACCTGCACGACGGCCTCGAAGATGGCGCGCGCCTGCATCTCGGTGATCTCGGGGTAGGTGATGCCCAGGCGGCAGCCGCGGTGGCCCAGCATGGGGTTGAACTCGTGGAGGCTCTCGACCTTCTCCTTGATCTTCTGGGCCGAGACGCCCATGGCGGCGGCCATTTCAGCCTGGCCCTTCTCGTCGTGCGGCACGAACTCGTGCAGCGGCGGGTCGAGGAAGCGGATGGTGGCCGGACGCCCGGCCAGGGCCTGGAACATGCCGATGACGTCCTGGCGCTGGAGGGGCAAGAGCTCTTCCAGGGCCTTCTTGCGACCGGCGGTGTCGTCGGCGAGGATCATCTTCCGCATCGAGACGATGCGGTCGCCCTCGAAGAACATGTGCTCGGTGCGGCACAGGCCGATGCCCTCGGCCCCGAAGCCGACGGCGACCGCGGTGTCATGCGGCGTGTCGGCGTTGGTGCGGACGCCCAGGGTGCGGTACTTGTCGGAAAGCTTCATGATCATGCCGAACGGGCCCGAGAGGGTCGCGTCGACGGTGGCGATCTGCCCGGCGTAGACCGTGCCGGTCGAGCCGTTCAGGCTGACCCAGTCGCCTTCGTTCAGGACCATGCCGCCGGCGGTGAGGGTGCGGGCGGCGTAGTTGATGACGATGTCGCCGCAGCCGGCGACGCAGCACTTGCCCATGCCGCGGGCGACGACGGCGGCGTGGCTGGTCATGCCGCCCCGGGCCGTCAGAATGCCCTTCGAGGCGTCCATGCCCCCGATGTCCTCCGGGCTGGTCTCGATGCGGACGAGGATGACCTGCTTGCCCAGCTCGTTCCACTCCTCAGCCACGTGGGCGGAGAAGACGATCTGCCCGGTGGCGGCGCCGGGGCTGGCCGGAAGCCCGGTGGCCAGGGCCTTGGCGGCCTTCTCGGCGGCCGGGTCGAACGTCGGGTGCAGCAACTGGTCGAGGCTCTTGGCCTCGACGCGGCAGACGGCCTCTTCGGCGGTGATGAGCTTTTCCTTCATCATGTCGACGGCGACCTGGACGGCGGCGGCGGCGGTCCGCTTGCCGTTACGCGTCTGCAGCATGTACAGCCGCCCGTTCTCGATGGTGAACTCGAGGTCCTGCATGTCGCGGTAGTGGGTTTCGAGCTTCTTGCGGATGGCGACGAGTTCCTTGTAGCTCTTGGGGTCGACCTCGGCCAGTTGGGTGATGGGCTGCGGGGTGCGAATGCCCGCGACCACGTCCTCGCCCTGGGCGTTCATGAGGTACTCGCCGTAGAAAAGGTTCTCGCCCGTCGAGGGGTTGCGGGTGAAGGCCACGCCCGTGCCGCTGGTGGCGCCCATGTTGCCGAAGACCATCGACTGGATATTGACGGCCGTGCCCAGCAGCCCGCGAATGTCGTTGAGCTGGCGGTAGCGGATGGCGCGGTCGTTGTTCCAGGAGCCGAAGACCGCGTTGATGGAGGCCGCCAGTTGCTCGCGGGCGTCCTGCGGGAAGACCTTGCCGGCCTTCTGGTACACGCCGCGGTAGGCGGCGACGACGTCCTTGAGCCCCTCGACGTCCAGGTCGGTGTCGAGCTTGGCGCCTCGGGCGGCCTTGACGCTCGTCAGGGCGTGCTCGAAGTCTTCGTGCTCGAGTTCGAGCACGACGTCGCCGAACATCTGCATAAAGCGGCGGAGGCTGTCCCACACGAACCGCTCGTTGCCGGTCAGGGCGATCATGGCCTGGACGGTCTCGTCATTGAGGCCGAGGTTCAGCACGGTGTCCATCATGCCGGGCATGGACGCCGCGGCGCCGGAGCGGACGGAGACCAGCAGGGGCTGGGGGCCCTTGCCGAACGTCTTGCCGGTGGCCTTCTCCATCTTGGCGATGTTGGCCTCGATCTGCTCGCGAAGCCCTTTGGGCCAATTCCGGTTGAGCTTGTAATACAGGTCGCAGACCTCGGTGGTGATGGTGAAGCCGGGGGGAACGGGCAGGCCCAGGCTGGACATGTCGGCCAGGTTCGCGCCCTTGCCGCCCAGGAGCTCTTTCATCTCCCGTTTGCCCTCGGCCTTGCCGTTCCCGAAAAAGTACACGTACTTGGACTGCTTGGTCGCCATGCGTATTCACTCCATCTGACTGAGGATTTCACCTGGCGTCGTCAGGGCCGGGGTAGGTTCGGAGAGCGTCGTCACCGAGGCCGCACCATGCGGCGCCCTGCACTGCCAGACCGTAGGCCCCAAGGAGCCAAAACGGACCGTCGAGTCTAGGAAGCCCCCTCGCGGCTGTCAACGGATTTCCGGACCGGGCGCCGTCGATCGGACGCGGGGAATTCGTTTGTCAGGCCCCCGGGCCGGGGTAGAATCACGGGAACCGCCGACGACGGTCGTCGGCCCATGGCCATCCGGGGAACCCCGGGGAAGAGGAATCATCATGTCCACCAGAACCAGAACGTTCGGCGCCGCGGCGGCGGGAGTAATCGTCTTGGGTTGGGCGGTGTGCGCCTGGTCCCAGGCGACAACCCAGCCGGCCAAGGATTACAGGATCAAGTTGTCCCGCCCGGAGAAAGTCGGCCAGGAGTTCCAGTTCACGACCTCCGGGAGCGAGAAGACCGAACAGACCCTGACCATCGGGGAGAAGGTGCAGACCACGACGGACGAGTTCGTTTTCGAGGTCAAGGGAGCGGAGCAGATAGGCAAGACCACCGAAAAAGGGGAACCCACGGAGGTCGCTTTCACCGTGGAGACCTGCGTCAAGATCGACGGCGACAAGAGAAGCGAAGCCGCCCCGAAAGGGACCGTGGTGATCGTCTCGGCCGTGGGTGGCAAGAAGGAAGTCCGGGCGAAGGACCCGGGGGTTACCCTCTCGCCCGACGCCACGCGGATCCTGCGCACGGCGATCAGTGTCAAGGCGAGAGAGGAGAATGACGACGACGCCTTCGGCACCGACAAGCGTCAACGGATCGGCGATTCCTGGCCCATCAACGCCGAGTTGATGGCCAAGTCGTTCAGCAGGGAGTTCGGCAGGGAGGGGGCTGTCAAGAGTGCGGACGTGACCGGCCAAACAACGCTGGCGGGCCTGAAGACGGTCGAGGGGGTGGAATGCCTGGACCTGCGATTTGAAGTGAAGCTTCAGAACTTCGCTCCTCCGGTTCGCCCCGAGGCGAAGGTGGTGAAGGGCGAGGTCACGGTGTCCGGAACCGAATACGCACCTGTCGATGAGTCCATGAGTGCGCTGGGCGCCCAGACCACGATGACGGTCGCCGTAGTGATGAAGGTCCAGGGGCCCAACGGCGTGGAGGCGACGGCGGAGACCAAGAGCGAGCGGACCCTCAACAGAACGGGAACACCCGTTCGTAAGTAGAACATCCGCCCTTCCGTTTGGAGCGCGAGGGCCTGTGCTGCCGGGCGCCCTGTATGTTCGCGCGCCGGACGTCCGCCGGGTGCCGGGTGCCGTGGTTTGCGGGGCATCCGCAACCACGATCCATCGGCGTTCGTCAGCTCCCCGACGTGGTTGCGGCTGCGCCGCGAACCACGGCACCCGGCGATTACATGGATAACCGGGCCAGGAGGGATTCGGCTTCGGCGATGCTGTCGCAACCGGTCTCAAGCAGGAGCAGGGCTCCGTCGAGCGAGTTCAAGAGCGCCTCGACGTGTTGCTTGGGGACGGAGACGTGGACGATTTTTCCGGCGGCCTGGATCTGGCGGTAGAGGGCCAGGTGGTCCGGGCCGTTGGGCGGTTCGCCGGGCGCGGGAGTGTATTGGACGACGCGAAGGTACGGGAGGGAAAGCAGCCGGGGCAGGTGCTGGCAGGCGTTGCCGCCGTCGAGGTGATACCACAGCGGGCCCAGTTGGTCGGCGTAGAGGGCCAGTTCGGGCAGGATGAAGCGGTCGAACATGTCGGGGGAGATCATGCAGGAGACGTCGGACTGGGCCTGGTGGAAGGGCTGGGGCGCCCAGAAGGGCATCCAGCCGGCGTTGCCGTACCAGTAGGCGTGGCGCGCGGCGACGAGGTTGCGGCAGTGGCGGCGGGCGGCGATCTGGCAGCGTGCCCCCTCGACGATCGCGTCGGCCATCCACTCGCCCCGGTCGGCGAGGGCCAGGAGGAAATGTTCCGTGCCCATCTGCATGGCGAGCAGATCGTTGGCGGGCAGGAGGAGCGGGCCGCCCAGGAGGAAGTCGCCTTCCCCGGCCGCGGCGGCCAGGGCGGTGTAGAGGGCGTCGTGGCGTTGAACCCACGGGTCGGCCGGGTCAAAGGGGAATCGCGGGGGCCGGTCGAAGTCCAACGGGCGCCGCTCGTGCCAGATGGTGTTGTCGTCGAATCGCACATCGCCGCCGAGGCAGAAGACCCAGCCGGCCATGAGGAGGTAGGAGGGGATGGCCTCGCCCCCCCACCAGGTGCTCTGCATGCAGGCCAAGGCGTGGGGGACGACCCAGGCGGGGTCCATCCACCGCTGCTCGGGCCCGGCCGGGGGCCCGGGCCAGTGGACGTCCTGCCCGCTGGGTGCGGTGACGGCGATGCACGGCCGGTCGAGCGGGCGGCCCTCCCACAGGGCGGCCAGCCGCTCGCGGGCGGCGGGCCAGTCGGGTTTGAACCGCATGGGCGGGGGCGACATGGCGGTCACCTATTTGATCTGGTCCACCTGATCGAGATGGGTCATGACCTTGCCGAACGCACGGGCAACCAGTTGGGCCATCCGCGGGCCGTTGGGCGGACGCAACGGAGTCGTCATCCCCGTGTGCCAGTCGCAGTGCCGCCGGGCCACGGGGTATTGGTCGAGCGAGTAGTCCACGGGGGCCGCGTGACGGCAGGACCAGGGGCAGCCTCGCCCGTAGGCGTCCTTGGCCTGAAGGGCGGTCATTTCGGGCACGGGCCAGCCCTGCCAGACGCCGGTCTCGACTCCCTCGGCCCGGAGGGCGACGACGAGCTTATCGCGGAAGGCGCGGGCCTGGTCGGCGCGGTTCATCGCGGCCATGTCGAAGCGGACGGTGTAGTTGTAGAAGTTATGGCGGTGCCCGCGGGGGGTCGTCGGCAGAATCAGGTGCGGGACGTCGGCGAGGCACTCGGTGAGGCGGGCGGCGTTGGCGTGGATCTTCGCGAGGTTGGCGTCCAGCCGCGTCAGTTGGGCGCGGGCGAAGGCGGCCACCAGGTCGCTGCTGCGGTACATCCACCCCATGCCGTAGGCGTGATAGCCCGCGGCGGCGTCGGGCGGGCGATTCTCGCCGAAGTACCAGAGAGTCTTTCCCCGCTCGAAGGTGGCCGGGTCGTTGGTGCTGAAGAACCCGCCCTCGCCGCTGCACATGATCTTGTTCTGGTTGGTGCTGAAGGCCGCCACGTCGCCGAACGTGCCGGCGGGCCTGCCCCCGAACGCCGCCCCGTGGGCCTGGCAGCAGTCCTCGATCACCTTCAGCCCGTGCCGGCGGGCGACGGCGAGCACCTTCTTCATGTTCACCGTCAGCCCGTGGAGGTGGACGACGATGATGGCTTTGGTCCTTGGGGTGATGGCGGCCTCGATTTTGTCGGGGTCGATGTTCATCGTCGACCACTCGATGTCCACGAACACGGGGATGATGTTGTGGTGGAGGCAGCAGGTGGCCGACGAGGGCCAGGTGTACGCCGGGGCCAGAACCTCATCCCCCGCGCCGCACTGACAGGCCACCAGGGCCATGTGCAGCGCCGCCGTGCCGGAATTGCAGAACAGCGTGTGCTTGAGGCCGCTCCAGTCGGAGAATTCCTTCTCCAGGGCAGTGCAGTTGGGCCCGTAGGTGTGCTGTCCGCCCTCCAGCGAGGCCAGGACCATCTTGCGGTCGAGCGCCCCCACGGGCGGCCAGGGCTTGAGCGCCCCCTTCGGAATCACCGGGTCGCCGCCCAGGGCCGCCAACGTCTCGCTTCGTCGAGTGGGTTTCATGGTGTCGTCGCTGCCTCTCCAAAGTGCCTTGCCGTCACGGATAGCCTGTATGGTATCTCCCCGTGGAAGTTCGACAAACAAAATCCTGGCCGCCCGGGCGCGTTGGCAAGAATGGGGGCCGGGGGTAAGGCAGGCAGAGAGAGACGGGGATTAGGGGATTCTTGGATTAGGGAATTATAAGAATAGATGAAGACGGGAGAAGCCACGAAGGACACTAAGGGTCAGGCTCTTATCTTTATCTCCTTCTTGAATCCCCTAATCCAAGAATCCCCTAATCCCCATCTCTCTCTACCTTCGACAGCAACCGGCGCCCGGACCAACCGGCAAAGGACGGCAGACTGCCAGCGGCTCAAGGAAGCGGCGGGCGGACGGCGGGGTTGGCGCGCTGGGCGTGGTAGATCTCGATCAGCTCGGCGAAGGCCTTCTTGCACGCGTCGTTGGGGGCGCCTCCGTTGGCGTTCAGCTCGGCGTCCAGCAGGGCGCGGAGATAGATTTGCCGCCATCGCCAGGACTGCCGGGCCTGGGGCGGGAGTTTCGCGTCGACGCGGCGGACGGCGGCGTAGGCCTCCTGGGCGCCCGGGTCGGCCTGGGGCCTCGCGCCCCGCGAGGGGAACCAGTCCAGGTCCAGCTTCACGCCCTCCAGTTCCCCGGGCCACCAACGCCAATGATGGTTCCGCTCCAGCGTCGCGATCACCTTCAGCACCTCCTCGACGGCCTCGGCGGAGAACTCGTAGGCGATGTACTCTCGCAGCGTCTCGTCCACCGGGCGGTCGTTCCAGTAGAGCTGGCTGAGCACGACCTTGGTGAGGTCCTCGTAGATACCCTCGGAGTACGGGAACCCGCCGGCGACGTGGCCCTTGGCCGCGTCCCATTGCTGCCGGGCGCGGACGGTCAGCGGCGTGGCCCCGAAACCGCCCCAGGGAAACGTCTCGTGCATGCTGATCTCGGGGAACCCCACCAGCGGCAGCCGCCCCGGCATCGCCCGGGTGACTCCCTCGGCCAGGATGTAATCCGCAAAGGGCCGACCGCCCGCGAAGGCCTTCTCCAGCCCCCGCCACTCGCCCTCGTCGAACATCCACGCCGACAGGATGATCTGCGTGTGGGGCAGTTTCTTGCGGGCCAGCGCGGTCACCGCGGCGGCCGTCTTGAGGTACCCGTTGGTCCCCCACGGGCGGCAGTGCTCGCACCCGCAGCCGCCTTGGTCGTAGGGCCACACGCACACGAACCGCGGCTGCAGGTCGGCGCACCAGTCGAACTCCTGGGCGAGCACGCCCAGCACGTAGTCCAGGCCGGCGGGGGTGCCGGGGCAGACGGCGCAGTCGTACCAGCCGCCGCGGCGAGCGCTGGGGTCGGCCCGGAGGGCGGCGGGCGAGTTGTTGTAGGCCTCGTTGGCCACCACGATGAAGCTCACGTCCAGCCCGACGCCCCGGGCCGCCTCGCCGATCGCGTGCAGCCGGGCGCGGAACGCGACGGCCTTCGGGTCGCCCGCGCCGTCGAAGTGGTGCATGTCGTACCAGACGGCCAGCACGTTGAACCCCCACAGGCCCAGCTCTTCGACGTATCGCTGGACCTTCTCGACGGGGGCGTCGTGGTAGAAGTTGTGGAAGTGCGTCGCGAAGTAAATCCCCCGCACGGATTTCTCCGGCCTGCTCGTGCCCCGCCACGAGCCCGGGGTGAACCCGCCCGGGCCGTACCGGCTGGTGTGCAGAAACTTGCCCACCCCGTACAGCAGCCCGCGCTCGTCGTTGCCGGCGATCCGCACGCCGCCGCCGGGTCGATCGTCGAGGCGGAACCCCTCGGCCCCGATGCCCGGCGCCAGCGTCAGCTCGACCGTCAGCGGCGCATCCCCCGACGTGACGACGGCCGCGGGGCAGCGCTGAGCCACCTGGCGGGCCAGCAGCGCGCCCACGTTCGTCGTCACCGGCGAGGCGTTCGCGGGCAACACCAGCCGCACGCGGCCGGCCGGCTTGGCAACTTCATCCGCCATGGCGTTCCTTTCCTGGTTCAGGCCCGCGATCAGCAGAGCGGCCACGCAACAGGCTCTCACGAAGCACTCGGCCATGAGTGATCTCGTTCCTTTCAGACCGTCATGGTATCCCGCCGTGGCACTTCGACAAACAAAATCCTCGGCGATCGGGCGTGTCGGCAAAGAGTCGGGCCGGGGGTGAGGCAGGTAGAGAGAGACGGGGATTAGGGGATTACGGAAATAGATGAAGACGGGAAAGCTACCAAGGGCACATCTGAGATTTGAAATTTGAGATCTCAGATGCGCCGGCGCCCGTTCGTCACTTCAACCGGATCTTTCGCGGGAGTCTGACGCGGGGCCTGGGGCTCTTGTTCTGGCTTTCCTCGGCCTTGCGGGCGGCCAATTCGTCGGCGGAGGAACTCTTGAGCCGGCCGGTGAGCATGCGGACGAGGACGGAATGGTAGATCACCCGCGTATCGCTGGCGCCCAGCCCCATGGCCGCGTCGTCGGACAGGTCCCATTCTTCAGGGACGGCGAGTTGGCCCGCCGGCCCGCTCCAGGCGAACAGGGGCTTTTCGTCGAGCGTGACGGTGATCGTCGCCTTCTCGGCTTCGCGGACGACCTTGGCGTAGACGGTGTGTTTGGCGGGCCCGGCCAGCGAGGGCGCGAGCGTCTTCGTGGCGTTGTCGGCGGCGCCGTTCCCGTCGACGGAATCCAGCCCGCAGAGCTGTTCCTTGTCCGCGCCCAGGATCAACAGGCACGCGTCGGCCCCGGCGGGCAGGCGGAAGCGGGTGCTTCCCAGCCCGTCGGTCCGGGAGAAGGTCGCCATCATTTCATAATTGCCGTCGGGAATCACCGGGACAAGCACCCGCGCCCGGGGCGCCGTCTTGCTGATCCCCAGGGCCGTACCACCCCACGCCCACGTCCCCCAGCGGGCGTGGCGGCTGAGGTCGACCGTCTTGAGCACGTTGACCCATTCGCCCTTGGGCTCGAATTTCTCCAGGGCGGCCTCGACCTTGGCCAGTTGCTTTTCGGCCAGGAGGCGTTTGGCGTCTTTGTCCTTGCTCAGGTCGAGGAAGTGCTGATAGTACGTCCGTGCGCGTCGCAGGGCGTTGGGGACGCCGGCGTCGGCGGCCTTGCCCGCCAGGCCGTCGTACCACTGGCCCAACTCCAGGCTCGGGCCCGCGGCCAGGTCCGCCGCCGCCCCGACGGCCAGCGGAACGTTCGTCCGCATCGCCGCGTCGGCGTCGGGCGTGAGGTGCTTGGCCGCCTCCGCCGGGCGGTCCAGGTCCAGCAGATACACCTTCACCAGGGCCTCTTGCGTCGCGGGGTCGTCGGGTTTGGCCTTGAGGGCGGCCTCGAGCGAGGCGGCCTTCTTCTTCGCCCCCGCCGTCCACTCCATCATCTGCGCCTTGATCCGGATCGTCGCCGCCTGCGCCGGCGCGCCGATCTGCGTGGCGATCCGCTCCGCCGTCTTCATGTCCGCCGACGCCCCGGCCACGTCCCCCGACGACGCCTCGCCCTCCGCCAACGCCAGCAGCTTGTCGATGCAATCCTGCCCCAGGTTCACCCGGGCCTCCCCGGCCGCGGAGTTGAACTGCTTCATCATCACGTCCAGCAGTCGCCGCTGGGCGTGGGCGGCCTGGGCGGGCACGGTCTTGGCCAGCAACGACGCGGCCTCGGCGGCCACCTCTTGCCCCGCCGCCGTCGAGCCCGACAGGTCGAACGCCGCGTCACAGAACAGCGTCATCAGTTCCGGCGAAATGGTCGCCCCTTTGGCCGCGGCCAGAATCTCCTGCGCCAGCTTCAGGTCGTCGGCGCTCTGGCCGGTGGCCTTGGCCTTGTGCACCTGCTCGCCGAAAAGCTGGTCAAAATCCCTCTTCGCCTGCTCGGCGGCGTCTCCCCACGCCATCGCCGTTGTCGCCAGAAGCACTGCTATCGCCGCTATCGTTCTCATGCGTATCTCCGCTTCCTTCATCGTCCATGCCCCGGGATCGCCCCAACCCGTGCGGGCGCAGCGACATGAACGCCTACATACTAAACGGCATCCGCCCCGGATTCCTGCAAGGAAACTCCCCCCTCCGCCTGCCGGTATCCGTCCGCCTGCATATTGAACAACTCCGCGTACAACCCCCGGGCCTGCATCAACGCCGCGTGGCTGCCTCGCTCGACGATCCGCCCCTGGCGGAAGACGTAGATCGTGTCGGCCATCCGAACCGTCGAGAAGCGGTGCGAGATCAGCACGGTCGTCTTGCCCGCGGTGAGTTCCAGGAAGCGCTGGAAGATCTCGTACTCCGCCCGGGCGTCCAGCACGCTGGTGGGCTCGTCGAGCACGAGCAGGTCGGCTTGGCGGAAGAACGCCCGCGCCAGGGCCAGTTTCTGCCACTGCCCCACCGACAATTCCATCCCGCTCTCGTACCACCCGCCCACGGTGGTGTCCATGCCGTGGGGCAGGGCGTCGACGAAGTCCAACCCGCCGGCCTTGGCCAACGCCTCGCGAATCGCCGCGGTGTCGGCCATGCGATCGACCTGGGCGTAACCGACGTTCTGGGCGGCCGTGCCCTCATACCGCACGAAGTCCTGGAAGATCACCCCGATCCGCGACCGCCACGTTGCCACGTTGTAGTCCTTCAGGTCTCGCCCGCCCACGAGGATCCGCCCGCCCGTCGGGTCGTACAACCGCGTCAGCAGCTTCACGAACGTCGTCTTCCCGCTGCCGTTCTCGCCCACCAGGGCGATCCGCTCGCCCGGGCGGATCGTCAGCGTCGCCTCGCAGACAGCCGGCGTGTCCGCCCCCGGATACGACAGCGATACGTTCTCGAACACCACCCCATCGCCCAGATCGGCCGGGACCGCCGGGGCCGACGGCGACGGGGCGATCCGGCACTCCATCGCCACGAACTGCTTGTACGCCGCGATCGGCTCCTTCGATTGACGCCACCGCGACAGCGTTCCGACGAACGCGGTCCAGGCCCCCTCGACCAGCAGGGCCGCTGCCAGAGCGCCCGCCGCCAAACCCACCGTGCCGACCCCGCCGGCCGCCCGCGCCAGCATCCAGCAGGTAAACGTCGCGATCCCAAGGTACTCCAGCAACGAGTACACCAATTCCAACGCGGCCTCCCGCGTGCTCGCCCGGGCCGCCAGTTGGGCGGCGATCCGGCGATGTTCCTCCAGCAGGTGCTCGGGCAGATCGAACAGACGGATCTCCTTGGCCGGCCACTTCTCCGTCAACAGCATCCGCAGGGCGTTCATCCGCTGGTAGAGCTTCTGGGTCGCCTCGTGCCAGGTGTGTTTCCGCCACAGCCTGGGCAGCTCCGAGGCCAACCCGAGCGTCAGGAGATACCCGGCCATCGCGAAGGCAGGCCAGCCGATCCGGACGCACAGCACCGTCAGCCCCGTCACGACCACCGCCAGGCGGATCAGCGAGAACAGCGAACCCATCACTCCGCAGGCCAGGTACTCAAGGGCCCCCTGCTTATACAGCAGATTCTCACTCCCGGCGGCCTCGATCGCCCACAGGTCCAACATGGCCGCCTTCGTCAGCCGCTGCTCGACAAGGAACGCGTCGATCGCCTGGGCGGCTTGAAAGTGCATATACCGGTCCAGGCCCGCCGCGAACTGCCAAACCACAACCAACCCCCCGGCGGCCCAGGCAACCTGCACGATCCGCCACCCCGCCTGCGCAGGCCAGCCTCCCGCCACGTGGTCGATCCCCAACCAGATCAGAAAACTCCCCGCCGGCACGATCGCCCCCCGAACGACGGCCGCCAGGGCCATCGGCGCGATCCACCTCCGCGCCGCCTGCCACCACAGGCCCACCGTCCACCTCAGCACCGACAGCCACGAATTGTCCACCCTGGTTTCCATGACGGAATTTTACCGCGGGCATCCGCGGGTGGCTATGACCGACGACGGAAGGTGAGAGTCGGGGAAACGGCCGCACCAACGGGGCCGCCCAAGCCGGGAGTATCCAGACTCGCGACAGCGTCCCGCATGTTCACTCGTCCTGCAGAATCCCCAGTCGCCTCAGGTCGGATTGCATCAGGTTCGGGACGCCCCACAGCCCCGCCAGGAAGATGGGGGTCAAGAGAATGCTTAGGGCCAGGTATTTGAGTCCCTGAGGCAAGCCACGGGCCATCCATCCGGCTCGCAGAACACACCACCAGGCCAAGAGCACCAGGGCCGCAAAGATTACCAAAGAACACACAAACGCGTCCTCGAATAGGAATTGATCCGAAAAGAGCAGATTACACCAGGAGTGAAGCGTTCCGACTTGGCGGATAATCCAGCCGAAGGCCTTCAGGCACACCACGGCCAAGAGAGCAAGAAACGGCCACCTTCTGACCCGCAGCATTCTCTGGACGCCAGCTCTGACGAAGCGGTTCGATGAAGGGAGCCCGTTGGTGAGGTCACCCTCGATACTCGATCCCTGAAGCGGTTCGCCAACTCCCATGCCCGAATTGTACGCCTACGCGAGTTGTTCAGTCCATGTAGAAATAGACCACCGAGTAGAAGAGCGACAGGGCGAGGCTGGCCAGAAGGGCCGGCAGGCACAGCCACAGGCCCCAGGCGCGGATGACCTTGCGGCTGCCCGTTTCGGGAATCAGCCAACGGACGGCAAGGGAGAAGAGGACTCCCGTCGCAATGATCAGGACCAGGGGCAGGTCGTACCAGAGCAACTCCTCTGTCGTAGGCGGCGTGTTCCCGCTGGGCGACCAGTGTCCGGTCTGGAAGGTGCCGACCGTCAGCCGCTGGGCGAGCAAGATCCCCACGAGGCACGCCGCCCAGGCCACCAGCACCCACCACCGGCGTCGGGGCCCGAAAAGCCGGGGCCTGCCTGCATGCGAAGCGCCCACCTCGTTGTCCGGTTGCGTGTCCATGACTGCACCTTAGTACGAGACGGCCGCCGGCTTGTTCACGCGGTGCGCGAAATCAGCGTTCCGACTGTATCGAGGATGTCATTCTCGATCGGCCCCCAGAACTCCCAGGGGACCTCGGTCCAATAGTCGTTCTCCGGCCAGGAATACCCCCGGGCCGTGAGTTTGGCTTTGGCGGCATCACGCAACTGGTCACGGAATCGCTCGACCGAGGGCGATCCGTGAAGGTCGCCGAATTTCAGGTTCAAGGTGCCGTCGCGGCGAACGGCGAAGATGGCATTCTTGCACATGCCGGGATGCCTGAACATGAAAGTGCCCTGGCCGCCCTTGCCCCAAGTCACCATTCCACCCATTTGAAGGCATTTGTCGTGAATCGTCCGCAGGGCCGTTATCACTTCCGCACCCGCAAACGCCGTCGTCGAATCAAAGAAGGAATCCGCATCCCAGAGCTTCCCCGATGGACGGGAGACCGTTACCGTCCGCTTCACCATGCGGGCCTCTTCGGTGTAGCCAAAGAGTGTGGGAACGACTACTCGCAGGCCGTCCTTCTTGTACTGCCGGGCTTCCACCAGAAGAACTTCCGTCCTTTCCATCTGCTTGTTGAGGAAATCCACGAGGCTCCGCAACTCCATCGGCGATTCGTCCAGAAAGAACACCAGGCGGAGTTGGCCTTCCCGAAGGTTGTCCTGGATCCTTTCGAAATACCCGTCCACGGATCCATCGGAACCGGCGAGGGCGGCAATAGCTCCTTCCAGGCTTCGCCCGCTCTTTACACAGATCTGCTCGGCGTAGTCCCGGATTTGTTCCTTCGTCCAATAGAAATGTCCGTTGGCGGCGTAATCGAGCATCTGCGCGACGACTTCGCGGCGGCTGCGGGTGTCGTCGAACCGTTTGCATTCCACGAAGGTGGGCGTGGCGTCCTGGTCGGCCAGGAACAGATCGATACTCCACCGGTCTTCCCCGGTGTTCGGATCGGGCACGGGCATCTCGCTGGCGATCAGCAGCCATCTCCGCGGATCGTCCGGGTTGATCTGCTCCCCCGCGAGCAGGTCCGGGTTCTTTTCCAGCAGCAAGTGAAGTTCGCTGTATTCCTGTTTGCAGCGGATTCGCTCCAGAGGAGTCGTGCTGCCGTCATCGTCCACGGAGTAGACATTTCCCATGTGCCATTCTCCCGAACAGTAGGTCCACGGAATGTGATCGCCAGCAGCATTCTACAGAATGGACGCCTCGTCGAACACCTTTTATGCACGGCTTGTTCTGACGATCCGCCCGGTGCGGGGAGTGCCCCGAATCGCGCCGGCGCCCCTGACTCTAACCTCTAACCTCTCGCCTCGTCACCGCGGCCAGCGGTCGGCCCCTGGTACCAGTAGGCTACCGAGGCGATGTCATCCTGGAGGGCGCGGAATCGCCCGTCGGCCCCCCAGCCCAGGGCCTGGATCGTCACGCGGAGGTCCTTGGCGTAGCAGATCGGATCGGCGACGTGCCAGCGATAGAGCGTCCACTTGGGCGGGCCATCGCCGTTCTTGCGGCCCAACGCGCAGCCGGCGTAGGGCGAGGTGTACACCTGCGGGAACCCGTACGTGCCGCAGAAGTAGTCCTCCGTGCCCGTGCCGCAGATGGTGGGGAATTGCTTGTCGCCGTCCATGAAGAACTTGATCTCGCCCTCGCCGAACCACCCCTCGTGCAACTGCGTCCACGAGAGGACCGTGCCGACGTACCGCCCCTGGCCCTTCAGGCCGTCGACGATCGTGTAGTCGGGGTTCTTGGCGTCGGTGACGGCCTTGCGGAACTGGGCGTGCAGGTAGCCGGCGTGGTCGGGCACGGGGGTTTCGGCGTAGGTGATCTGGAAGGCCAGCAGCCCGAGCTCGCGGGAGTTTTCGTTGGTGAACGTCACCCGGGCGGACTTGCGGAAGGGCATGGGCCAGTAGCAGTTCAGGGCGGACATCGGGTTGCAGACGACCATGGACGAATTCACGGGCGCGAACAGGTCGTGCCCGACGGCGAAGAAGTCGGTCATGGGCACTTCGATGGAGGGCGTGGGCTCGTCGTCCCAGTAGAACCGCAGCACGCACCCGCGCCCGTGATTGACGAACTGGCTCTCGGTGGTGATCCAGATGTGCTGAATAACGCCCGGGCCCTTCACGTCCATCAGCGTGCAGGTCTCGCCGGCCTTGGGCTTGAGGAACGGCCTGACCTTCCAGCCCTGCCCCAGCGTCATCGCGGGCCCGGCGTGCGGCGTGTAGGGATTGGCCAGATCGGGAATCGCCATCCCGCCCTTGCCCGGCTCGCCCGTGGGGTTCTCCGCCGAGATCGATCGCGTCCGCGCCTGCGTCAGCAGCGGCAGGCTCGCGGCGGAAGGGAATATCTCAAAGTTCTCCATCAGTTCAAACTCCTGTTGGCGGTGAAGTTCGTGGGTTGCATCGCACGGGAAGATTGTAGCCCGCGAGGATAGAACCGCAACCTCTTACCCGGGATAGTCGGGATGGCCGGGAAGCCGCGAACAACGCGAACACGACGAACAGAACCGAGAAGGGAAAGGATCTAATCCAATCCATGTCTGCGTTCGTGTAGTTCGTATTGTTCGCGTTGTTCGCGGCTAGGGCCGGTTCTTGCTTGCGGAGACGAGCTGACGGCTGTAGAGCCAGGCGCCGGCCAGCAGGAGGCAGCCCAGGACCATGAAGGAGAGGATGCGGTAGACCGTCTGGACGTGCATCATGTCGATGAGGAACACCTTGCCCAGGGTGACGGCGAAGAGGGCCATCGCGAAGTAGCGGGCGGCCGGGCTGCGAGTCAGGAAACCGGTTACCAGGACGGCGGCGGCGTAGAACGCCCACCAGATGGAGTAGCCCATCTGGGCGGCCAGGCCCGCGTCGGAGAAGTCGGCGGCGTGGAGGGCGAAGTAGCGGTCGATCTCGAAGCTGACGCCCCAGAGGATGAGCAGGGCGGCGATGAGGCCGGCGAAGACGCGAACGGCGGCCTGGATGGCCGAGACGGCCCGGCTGAAGCGAAGGGCCCCCAGGACCACCGCCGCCATCGCCACGGAGGAGGCGAACTGCCAGTTGAACAGGGGCAGGATCTTGAGGTTGGGCCCTTCGTCGCTGGTCAGGCGGGTCAGGAGGGTGTCGAAGATCATATACTTGCCGGCCGCCAGGATCAGGGCCGCCAGGGCCACCCACGCCAGCCACCCGCTGGCGCGCCAGGCCGACCAGACCACCAGGCCCGAGGCCGGCACGAGCCACCACCACGTGGCGGTGACGGCGGGCAGGAGGAGGCAGGACATGACGTAGAGCAGGGCCAGCCCGGCGACGAGGATGGCGGCGGCGAGTCGGGTTTCGGCCGCGTCGTCGAAGAGGGCCTTGCCGGCTCGGAGGACGGCGGCGACGGCGGCGCAGAGGGCGGCCAGCCAGATCGTCATCCACAGCGAGGTGGAGATCTGGAGCACGGGGGCCAGGGCGACGCCGGCGATCGAGTCGACCAGGACGTACGGGGGCGGGTAATGCGCCGCGTGGGCGGCGTGCCCGAGGCCAAAGTGCAGGAAGGCCAGGGCGAGCACGATGGGGCAGGCCACGAGGACCATGAGGTTCCGCGTGCCCCGGGCGACGAGGGCGGCGGCGAGGGCCTCCAGGGCCCAGAAGTACGGCACCCACATTCCCTTGAACTGGATGGGGACCGCGAGAATCAGCAGTATGAGCCCCTGGGCGAGGAAAGAGTACGCCAGGCGCGTTCGCCCGCGGAACCGCCAGACCGCCCAGGCCGTCGCGATCGCCGCCAGGGCCCAGGCGGTGGTGTACAGCCCCATCCACGCCCAGTGCCCCGAGAGCAGCCAGAGCGTGCCGGCGTACATGGCGGCCATCGAGAACCCGGCCAGGAGGGCGTCGAGTCCTTCGTCGCCGTGGAGGGCGCGGCGCCAGGTGCGGAGTTGGACGTCGGCGGCCAGCAGGGCGAACATCGCCCAGAGCCACCAGGCCGTCCGGGCGGGGGCCTGTTCGTCGGCCACGAGGGCCACGGCGACCAGGGCGACGGCCCAGAGGAGCGTCAGGAGGCGAATGGCCTGCCACCGCCGCCAGAGGGCCAGGCCCAGAACGAGGGCCTCCAGGGCCAGGGCGTGGGCCAGCAAGTGGTCGGTGTAGAGGCTTTCCACTCGGGTCAGCAGGGCCACCACCGCGAGCGACCCGGCCGCGGCGATCTGGGCGATGTTTCGTTCGCGATCGGCGCCGTCGGGGCGGCGGATGACGACGTCGAGGGTGAACAGTCCCAGGTGGATCCACGTCCAGGTCAGCCAGAGGTCGAGGGCGGCCGAGTCGAACCGCATGAGC
>JAPLNA010000206.1:66179-68330 GCA_026693065.1 Planctomycetota bacterium | reverse complement strand
GCCGCAACTACGAGACCACCCGTTCCGTTGCGGGGCGGGGGTGGCCCAGTGCGTGGTGCTGCCCGACGGCAGCGTGGTTCCCTGCACGACGCTGGACCGCACGGCCGCCGCGGGCAACATCAACGACACGCCGCTGGAGACGATCTGGCGGGACGGGTTCGCCCCCCTGCGGGCCTGGCGGGCCACGGGAAAGTGCATCGGATGCGACTACGCGCCCGCCTGCGGAGGCGGCTGCTGGCTCCAGAGGCGCCACGGGCGCCACTGCTTCCGCGATGTCTGGCACGTCCGGGGAGCCCTGAAGTCCGCCGCGGGGGTGGCCGTGTGCCTTGGCATGCTCGCCGCCCACGCCGAGTCCGCCGAGCCGGCGACGCGGCCCGCTCGCCCGCCCGCGGCCTTTAGCAGGCGATTTTGGCCTGGTACAGTAGTCAATTGCCCGCGACGGACGCGTCCGACTCTCATTACAAGGCGGCCCCCAAACTCGATACAGAACTGAACGCGTCGTTGAAGGACGACCCCGCGGGGATCTTCCTGACCCAGTTCCGCAACGGACAGTTGCCGGGCCCCCTCGACGAACTCGCCCCCCGAATCGACAGTGCATTGAAGACCCGGCAGCGAAGCCTGTCGTTCTCGGCGCTCGTGTGGCGGGCGGTGGCCGAGAACTGCATGCGCGGGCAACCGCCCGAGAAACGCACCGAAGCCCAACGCGCCCTCCTGCGAAACCTGCTGGCCAGAATGGGCACGGCTACAAACCAATGGCGACGGGACATCTTCGACAAGAAACTCGACCCCTACCTGGCCCGCGGCCGCAGGCCTCTGCATTACCGGTTCGAGATGACCAAGGCCAGGCCGGCCAACCCGACGTGGCTTTCCCTGGCTCGCGACACGGCCATGGAGCGATGGGGATCAGGGTACGGGAAGACCCCCGAGGTCGAAGCCTTGGAGGGATATCTCGATCGCCATCCGTACGGCGACCAACTGCAGTTGTCGCTGGACATCCCGGCCGGGCAGGGGCTCACGCGTCTGTCGGCCGACGGAGAAACCCAACTGAAGGGCAAGGCCGCCGTCGGCGTCTACGACGTCCTCCGCACGCCGGGCGGGCAGACGGCGATGAAGATCAAGATCGCCGCGGCCGCCGACCCGACGCGCGTGCAGATCGAAGCGGTTCTGCCGTCCCATGCGGAACTGACCTACGCTGACTTGATCGTTCTGGCCGACCGTCAAGAGGAGGCCAGGCTGGACGGCCTGGTCAAAGACATGCTGAAGCGGGAATCGGGCAGGGGCCGCTGGGCAGGCTTCACGAATCCCTTGTTCCTCCCGGCCGTCCTTCGCGTTCCCGAGCAAGAGCCCAAGACGCAGTCGGAGACCGGCAAAGCCGTCCCTCCAACGCCCGGCCCCTCGCCGGTTGACACGGGCCTGTTGAAGCGCCTCTGGTTGGCGGACTTCTGGCTGTTCTGATATCACCGCGGCGATCCGGCGGATCGGCCGGCCCCGGAACGCGGCGGGCCACGCCCCCAATACAAGCATCCATGCCGTCCGAGGACTCTCGCAAGGCTCCGGGACAACGAGAAATGGTTTGCCCAAACGCCCAGGCCCCGTAGAATAGTAAGGGCCACCGGCGGTGGTCGTCAGCGTGAGATCATCCGCGACATGTCGGCCCAAACGCCGGACGGTGAGACAGGGAACCGAATCATGATCATCGACGATCGACGAACCGTATCGCCTCGTATCGAATCGCTTAGAGCGGACATTATGAAGCGGCCGGGTTCCGTCCCCGCCAACGTCAACCCCTTCTCCTGCACGGCCGCCCTGGTGTTGGCGTCCGGTAACGGGAAGTCCCGTGTTCAGGTCCGGGCGTCATACCTGCATGAGCTTGTCAAACTGGCGCAGATCGAGATCGAAGCCGACTGCACCCTGGCCGGGCAACATCTTCCCACGGTGCACATGGGCCTCGAGGTTCCCGAACCGGACAATGCGAGACACCGGGAACTGTTGGGGCAACTGGGCATCCCGGCCGACAAGATCGGCGCCGTGCGGGATTGCGTGAAACAATGGCAGAATCCGCCCCGGTGCGCCGTGGGCACGGCGGCGCCGGAATCCCTGTGCGGGCAGGGGAATTGGGGCGGGGGCGATTTGCGTACGGTATTCTGGGCA
>JAPLNA010000206.1:62528-66118 GCA_026693065.1 Planctomycetota bacterium | reverse complement strand
GGACGGAGAACCATTCGATCCGCGATTACGCCAAAGTGATCCGGATCGGGTTTGGCGGCGTCCGGCGCGAGATCGAGCAGGCCCTGGGCGGGGCCGATCGCGCAGCCCCCGACTACGCGCACGCGGAGAACTTCTGGCTGGCGGGGTTGGACATTTGCGACGCGGGCATTCTCCTGGGTCGCCGGTACGCCCAGGAGGCGCGGCGGCTGGCGGACCTGGCCGATTCGCCGCAGGAGAAAACGCGTCTGGAAGGGATCGCCGAGCGGTGTTCACGCGTCCCCGCCGAGGGCGCCCGCACGTTGGCCGAAGCGGTGCAGGCGCTCTGGCTGGCGCACATTCTGACCTGCGGTGAGGACGGGATCAACGCCAACTCGCTGGGCCGTCTCGACCAGATCCTGTACCCCTGCTACGCCGCCGACCTGGCCGCCGGGCGGATCGACCGCCAGGGCGCCGTGGAACTCATGGAGGAACTCGGATGCCGGCTGTATCTGGAGTACGACGTGCAGGCCATCACCCTGGGCGGGGTGAACCGCGAGGGCCAGGACGCGGTCAATGACCTGAGCTACGTGATCCTCGATGCCACCGACAACCTGGGGTTCGTGCGGGATCTCTCCGTGCGGCTGCACCGCGACAGTCCGCCGGCGTTCGTGCTACGGGCCAGCGAACTGATCGCCCGAGGCGGCGGCATTCCGTTCATTTTCAACGATGACTGCTTCATTCCGGCTCTGGCCGATCGCGGCATTGAGCTGGCGGACGCCCGCGATTACGCACCCATCGGCTGCATTGAGCTGACCGTCCCCGGGCGGGCCATTCCGCATGCCGTGTCCGGGTGGTTCAACTCGACCAAGTGCCTTGAACTGGCGCTGTTCAACGGGCTGGACCCCGTCTCGGGCCGGCACGTGGGGCCGCAGACGGGAGAATTCGGCGAGTTTCGTTCGTTCGACGACTTCTTTGCCGCCTATACCCGGCAGGTGGAGACGTTTGCCCGCAGCATGGTGTATCACTGCAACCGGGGCGAGCTCGCCCAGCGCGACGGCGGGCCGCTGCCCTGCTGGTCGGTGCTCACCGACGACTGCATCCGCCGCGGGCGGGACATCACCGACGGCGGGGCCGTCTACAACTACCATTCGATCTGCTTCCTGGGCACGGCCAACACGGCCGACTCCCTGATCGCGGTGAAGCAGTTCATCTTCGACGAACCGCGCGTGCCGCGAGCGGACCTTCTGGCCGCGCTGCGGGAGAATTTCCAGGGGCGGGAGAGTCTTCGGCAGATGCTGTTGACGCGGGCGCCCAAGTACGGCAATGACCAGCGCGACGTGGATGACATCGCCCGCCGCGTCTGCGAGCACTTTATCGGGCTGATGGACCGCATGCGGAGCCCCCTGAACGGACGGTATTTCGTCCACCTCTTCTCGTTCCTGTGCAATATCGACTTCGGCAAGGGCCTCGGCGCCACGCCCGACGGCCGGTTGGCCGGAGAACCGCTGGCCTATTCCCTCTCGGCCAACCAGGGGCGGGATACGAACGGCGTGACGGCCATGCTCAATTCCCTTGCCCGGCTGCCGCACAACCAGGCGGCCGGCGCCACGGCGGCGATTGTCGAGATTGATCCCGCGCTCGTGGAAGGCCCCGGGGGGGCCCAGATACTGGCGCAACTCATCAAGACGGCGATGCGGATGAGGATAGGCCAGCTCCAGTGGAACGTCACGACCGTCGAACGGTTGCGCCAGGCGCAACAGGACCCCGAGAAGTACGGCAACCTGGCCGTGCGGGTGGCGGGATACTCTCAGAAGTTCAAGTTCATCAATCGGGAACTGCAGGAGCACATCATCGCACGAACCAAACATCGCCACTGAGGGCCTGCTACGGCGTAGACCCGAATTCGGATTGGCAGAGGTTTGCAACGGCCGGCCGAGGGGCGATGGGGAGCGGAATGGCGGATCTGTAATCTGAGATCCGAGATGTGGAATCGCAAATCGGAGATTTCAAATCTCAGATCTCAGATCTCAAATCTCAAATTCCATATTGCCTATATCAGATATCAGTCCAAACGTCGCTCGGGCGGGGCGCTATTCTCCGACGATTCGGACGAGTTCGTCGAGGCTGATGTGGCCGGCGACGACGTGGGCGAGGCCGGCGCGGCAGAGGGCGGCACGGGCCAGGGCTTCGACGCTGCGGGCGATTTCGCGCGGGCCCGCTTCGCGACGGACCAGGTCGGCGACCTGGCCGGCGAGGGGGACGAGGGAGCGTACGCTCATTCGCCCGACGTGCCCGGTGCCGCCGCACGCATCGCACGAGCCGGGGGCGTAGACGGGAACGGCGAGTTCCTCGCCCGTCAGCCCCAGCCGCTGCAACAGGGCCCCGTCGGGGGCGACGGACTGTTTGCAGGCGTCGCACAGCCGCCGGGCGTTGTGCTGCTGGAGGACGGCGAGCATGGAGTCGGCCATCGCCCAGGAGGCCACCTGGAGGTCGATGAGCCGGGCGATGGCGTCGGCGGCGCCGCGGGCGCCGATGCCGGCGAGCACGAGCAGGTCGCGTCCGGTGAGGCAGACGGCCCGGGCGGTGGCGGCGTTGGCGATGGCGTCGAGGACGACGACGTCGACGTCGGCGGCGGAGTAGGCATTGACGGCCGGGGCGGGGGAGTCTTCTCCGACGAGGCAATGGCTGATGCGTTCGAGCTCCAGCCGCGAGGCCCGCTCGATCAGGGCGACGCTGTGGCTGGGCCCGGCGGCGACGGAGAGCATGGCGCGGAGGGCGGAGGCGGTTTCGGCGGCGCTCATGCCGGCGGCGAGGATGAACCCGTAGGACTCCGTCAGCAGGTCGCCTAGCGTGGCCGCGTCGGCGGGCGTGAGGCCCAGGCGGTCCAGCCCGGCGGCGGGGGTCTGCGGATAGACGACGACGGTGCGCCCGTGGCGGGAGGGGCAACTGACGAGGCGGAAGCGGCAGGGGCGCCCGGCGAGGTCAAGGTCGAAGCTCTCGCCGGAGGCGGGGGCCAGGGCGAGGAACGCGTCGGCGAGGGCGGCCGGGGCGGTTGCGGGCAGGGAGGGTTCGCCCGCTTGGGCCGGGGAGACCATCTGCCCGGCGAGGCGGAAGCGGAGGGTCAGGCCGGCCGGGCCTGCCTCGAGGTGAACGCTGTCGGCGGCGAGGGCGAGGGCCTTGGCGAGGATCTCGCGGGCCAGGGCGGGCAGGTCGGCGGCGACGGGCGGGGCGGGCGGCGCGGGGGCGGGTTCTTGAACGGCGACGCCCGGGGGGGGTGGGGGCGCGGGAATGTCCGCCGGCGGGGCGGGCGGCGGCGCGGGAATGTCTTCCGGCTCGTCGGGCTCCGGCTCCGCGGGCTCTTGGGCTTCCACGGGGGCGACCAGGGCGGAGCGTTCCTCGGCGGCGACGGCGGCGTTGTCGGGCGGGGGCATGGGGACGGGGCCCGGGGCGGCCTCGCCCGGATCGGTCTGTGGGGCGGCCTGGGTGAAGGCCTCCTCGTCGAAGGATTCTTCCAGCGGCTGGGGGGCGCGGGGTGAGTCGGCGGCGGCGAGGGCGTCGGTGATGCTCTCCTCGGCGGCCAGCAGCAGTTGGCGGGCGGTCTCGCCGGAGGC
>JAPLNA010000206.1:0-62494 GCA_026693065.1 Planctomycetota bacterium | reverse complement strand
GGGCGTTGGCGGAGCCCGAATAGGCCATTACGGCCTGGCGTTGGCGGGTCTGGGCGGATTCGTCAGCCAGGAGCTTGTCGAGGATCTCCTGGATGTCGATGCCCTGCCCCTTGAGGAAACGGATGAGGCCTCGTTCGGGGATTCTCACGGGCCCGCCGGGCAGGCGCTGGTACTCCAGCCAGCCGCGGCGCATCCATTCCTCCACCGCCGAGGGGGTCGAACCCAGCAGAGACGCAATCTGCTCTTTTGTGAACAACCTCTCAGCCATCGCCGTTCCTCCGCTGCGAATCCGTCGGCACGTGCTCCCGCTACAAACATCCATCCGTCGCTATTCTCGCACGGGATGGCGGTTTCGTCAACGACCAATCGGGCGGTCCTCGGTGCCGTTGGGGCTTTGGTCGAGGGCACTGTGGCGTGATCCCGCTCTCCCGTACGTGCGGCCGCCGCGCAAGGTACGACGTGGTTGCGGCGGGGCCGCAAACCACGGCACCCGGGCCACCGACGTTTTGCGGGGTTAGGCCCCGGCCAGCCAGGCGTTGAGGTTTCGCAGGCCGGTGGCGAGGCCTTCGATGCAGTCGGAGGCGCCTTCGTATTCGATGGAGAGGAAGCCCTCGTATCCAGAGGCCCGGAGGGCCCCCAGGCAGGCGCGGGTGTTTACGTCGCCCTCGCCGACGGCCGTGCCGGCCAGCAACGCCCCGCCCAGGCTCCGCAGCCCGGGGGCCTCGCCGGCGGCGGAGGCGGGGGTGACCTTGAAGTCCTTGGCGTGTACGTGGACGGCGTAGGGGGCCAGGCGGCGCGTGGCCGCCAGGGGATCGTCGTCGGCGCAGAGGAAGTTGCCCAGGTCGATCAGCCAGCCGAAGTTTTTGTGGGCGACGGCCTGCACGAGCTTGAGGCAGCGGAGGCTGTGCTGGACGAAGTAGCCGTGGTTTTCCACGCAGGTGCGGATGCCCAGGCTGGCGGCGTACTCGGTGATGCGCCGGCAGGCGTCGGCGAGAGTGGGCAAGGCGGCGTCGAAGGCTGATTCATCGCGGCACGTCTCGGGCGGGGCCCAGGCCGCGTCGTGGCGGAGAACCGGGGCGCCCAGGGCGGCGGCGATGTCCAGTTGGGCCTTGACGGCCTGGACGGCGGCGGGGGGGTCGCCCAGGAGGTCGGCCCCGATCGTGTAGCTGACGATCGGGAGCCGGGCCTTCGCGGCGGCGGCATGCAGGGCCCGGGCAAGGTCCCGGGGCTTGTCGCCCGGCAGGTTGGTGAACTCGATGCCGGCGAAGCCCATCCGGGCGGCCTGCTCCACCACCCAGAACAGGTCCTTGCCCTGCCCCAGACACTGGGAGTAGCTGTAACTGCTGACGGCGATCTTCATCGTGCCACGGGCCTCCCTATTCGCGGTTTCTCTCTAAGGCCTCATTCGTGTCCCCTGCCTGCCGGCAGGCAGGTTCGTGGCCTTCTTGCTGACGGCCTGCGCCGGGCCGGGGGTCAGAACCCGTCGCAGACGCCGGCGCTGAGCACCTGGCGGCCCTTGCCGGCGAAGTTGATCTTCAGGATGGGGATCTGGACGGCCTTGTCGGGGCAGGCCTTGGGCAGGCCCTTGACCAGCAGCCGCCGCGGCTCCTGCTTGAAACGCAGGGACTGGCCCTCGGGCAGGAGCTGGACGCTCTTGACCTTCGTGCGGAGCCCGCCGATGGCGAGGGTTTCGCCCGGCCAGTTGAAGACCCAGAAGAAGCAGTCCTTGCCCTTTCGGGTCCACGTGCCGCACCCGGCCCAGCCCTCGAGGCCCTCGGGGCGATCGACCTTGCCGTAGATCACGTCACCGTACTTGGCCGTCCACTTGCCTACGGTCGTCAGGCGTTCGATCGCCTCGGGCGGGACCGAGCCGTCGGGCTTGGGGCCGATGTTCAGCAACAGGTTGCCCTGCCCGGAGGTGACCTGCTGGAGCATCGTCACGACCTTGCGGGCGGAGTGCGAGTCTTCCGGCGGGGTGGGCCGCCAGCCCCACGAGCCGTTGAACGTCATGCACGCCTCCCACGACCGCCCGGCCTGGGCGGCGGAGATGTGCTCTTCGGGCGTGCCGAAGTCCTCGGGTAGTTGCGAGCGGTCGTTGATGAGAATATCCGGCTGCAGCCGGCGGGCCATCGTGTTGAGCTTGGCCGACTCCCACTTCTCGGGGCTTTGCAGCGGCCAGGAGACGTCGTACCAGAGAATGTCGATCTTGCCGTAGTTGCTCATCAGCTCCTGCACCAGGCCGTAGGTGTAGTCGCAGAACCGCCGCCGGGCCTTCTCGTCCTTGACGCAACGGTGCCCGTCCGGGTGGTGCCAGTCCATCAGCGAGTAATAGAAGCCGCACTTGAGCCCGAATTCCCGGCAGGCGGCGACGTACTCGGCCACGATGTCCCGGTGCGGGCCTCGCTTGACGGCGTTGTAGTCGGTCTGCTTGGAGTCCCACAGGCAGAAGCCTTCGTGGTGCTTGGTGGTCATCACCATGTACTTCATGCCGGCCTTCTTGGCCAGCCGTGCCCACTCCCTCGGACTCCCGGGCCTGGGGTTGAACGTGCGGGCGAGCTTTTCGTATTCCTTGACGGGGATCCGCTCGCGGTTCATCACCCACTCGTGCCGTCCCAGTTGGGAATACAGCCCGAAGTGTACGAACATGCCGAAGCGGGCCTCGGTCCACCACTTCATGCGGCGGAGACGGTCGGCGACGATCTCGGGGGATTCTTTTGCCTGCGCGGGTTTCTTGGCCATTTCTTGGTTCCTTTAGTCAACAAGTGATATCGGGGGAAAGAAACGTGAGATCCAGATTTCTCTTTGAGAACGCGGCGCGGGTGAAATAGGAACCTGGGGCTCTGCCCCAGACCCCGGAGTTTTACGCTTTGGTGCTGCCGGCAGAAATGCCCATGCCCGCTTCGGGGGTTCGGGGGCAGAGCCCCCGGGTTTCTTCTTTTATAGATCAACGGACACTCCATAGAACCCCAGTATCGGCACGAATCGCTCCATGTCCATGGGGACGACGGCGGGGTTGGTGCCGTAGGCGCCGTGCACGAGGGCCTTGCCCGAGAGCGGGCGGGAGAGGGAAAGGCGGACGGTGGCGTCGCCGGGATAGGTGAGCTTTTCGACCGCGACGGGCCCGTCGGCGTCTTCGACGAGGAAGGGGTTATCCGTCTGGGCGATGCTGTCGAGCCGGCTGGTGACGGGGGCGAACGTCAGGGCGAGTTCCTTGCCGTCGGCCCAGGCCCGGGCCGAGACGATGTCCGGGCACTGCCAGTTGATGGCCTTGCCGCAGGCCAGCCCCAGGGCCGCCCGCGCCAGCCGTTCGCCGATGATCATGTTGCCGGCCGGGCTGATGTGAATGCCGTCGGACAGCGGGGTGTCGAAGATGGACACGACGGCCGCGCCGGGGATATCGCGTGCGGCCCGGCGTTGGGCGTCGCGGAGGATGGTCCAGTAGCGGTTGCCCGGCTCGGCGTTGCAGCAGTAGACGCGGTTGAGCTGGACGGTGAGGACGGGCAGCGAGGGATCGCCCAGGGCCTTCCGCCAGGCGGCGACGGCGTCGGCGAAGCGGGCGGCGTAGGTGGTGACGTCGGCGTCGCTGTTGGCGTCGCTCTCGCCCTGATACCAGAGGACGCCCTTGACCTTGCCCCCGCACAGCGCCGCGGTGTGGACCATCGTGTCGAACAGGACGGCGGGGTTCGTCTGGGCCGGGTTCCACGCCGACAGCGGCGAGCCGCCCAGGGCCGTCGGGATCAGCCCGATGGGGTGGCCCAACTCGTTCTTGAGGAGGCGGGCGAAGTGCAGGTAGGGGGAATGGCCGGCATTTCCGCCTTCGCGGTTGGCGGGGTGTTTCGTGTCGGTGGCCTCGGCCATGGGGTGGCTGGCCAGGGCCCAGGTCTCGCTGTGGCGGAACATGTGGAGGCCCAGCTCGGGGGCGTCGGCGACGGGGCCTCGCCCGTACCCGGCCGAGTTGCTCTGCCCGGCGATGATCCACAGGTCGCCCACGCCCAGAAAGTGCCTCATGTCGCCGCGATTGGACCACTCGCCGGCGAGGGTGCCCTTGGCGCGGAATCGCGTCTCGAGGCGATACAGCCCGCCGGCGGGGACGTTCGTCAGGGAGGCCTCCCACCTTCGGCCCGGGAGCATGCGGGCCTTCTGCCAGTCGAGGGCGGCGGTGACGGCCGTGGCGGTGTCTTCGCGGACGAGGCGGACCTCGACCTCGCCCTCGGCGTCGACGACCCACCGCCCGGCGGCTGAGATCGTGGCGAGGCCGGCGGCGTTCTGCTGGAAGATCTGCCAATCGGCCGGACCGGTCTCGATCACGGCGCCAAACGCATTGTCGCACATCGGGTACATCCTCAGGGGGCCAATCGTTCCCGGCGGGCACGAAGGTCGCCGGGCCGTCTGCTTGTACCCGGAGACGGGGGAATTCTCAAGAGGGCGGGCACGCCTTTTGTGTTGTCGGGCCCCGGGCCAGGCGGTACTATACTAATGGACGAAGGCCGCTCTCGGCACGGAGAAGACGATGAACCATCCAGCAATCCGCCCCGCCGCCCGTTCTGCCGACCCGATCCCGCCGTCGCGGGGGGGCTTTACCCTGATCGAGCTTCTCGTGGTCGTGGGGATCATCGCGGTGCTGGTGGGGATCCTGGCCCCGGCGATCAAAGGGGTGATGGAGATGGCCAGGCAGGGGCAGTGCACGAGCAATCTGCACGAGATGGCCCTGGGCCAGAGGGCCTACGCCTCCGGTGCGATCAACGCGGGCGTGTATGTCCCCGGCATACCCAACGTGGATGGCGGGTCGGGGCTGCCGGGCCCGGAATGTGTGTGGATCGCCAAGCCCGTCCCGAGCGGGTATGCCCAGGGCAACTACCGCACCCACGGAGTTCTGGCCAACCTGAAGTATATCAGCTTCGGAGTGATGTACTGCCCGAGCTGGGAGGTGGAGGCGTGGTTGCCGGGCAAGTACGCGACGGCCTCCGGGATCGACGCATGGACGTTCCCGTCGGCGGGGCGGGTCGGCGGGTGGGTGGGCGAGGCGGGCCTCGGGGGGTATATGGCTTTGGTCTCCACGTATTTCACCCGGACGACGTTCGGGGGGATCTCGTACACCGACTACAAGAACTGGCGGCCGGCGGCGTTGACGGAGGACCCGCCAAGCCAGGCCCTGATGTCCGAGGCGTTCTACGGACCGACGATCGATTCGGCGGGAGCGTCGGTGATGGGCTTCCGCACGACCCACCCGACCTCGCTGGGGGTGGCCTATCTGGACGACCACGCGGAAATGGTCACGCCGGCGAACGACAAAGGGAAGAACGCCGGCCTGATCTTCGCCCCCGGCGGGGCGACGCCCTGGGGGGACAATATCACCTTCTACGGCAACATCGAGAGGGTGTTCAACGAGTTTCTGTCCAAGACCGTCAAGTGAGCCCGTTCGTGGACGCGGCGGTCAGGGCCGCCCGGCGGTGAGGGTTGGGGGCATGGGGGCCTGGTCTTCGTCGTCGACCTCCTCGACGTCCACGTTCAGGTGCGGGGCCTTCTGGCGGAGTTCCTCCCCCGTCGATTCGCCGATCTGGCGGCAGGTGGTGATCGTCAAGTCCCTCAAGGCCGGGGCGTCGGCGAGTTTCAGCACGCCGGCGGGGGTGAGCTTGTCGGCCGAACTGATCGTCAGGGCCGTCAGCGAGGGCATGCCCGCCAGGGCCGCCAGCGACACGTCGGTGATCTCGGGGCACTGGCCCAATTGAAGCTCGGCCAGCCGGGGCGAGGCGGCGAGGGCGCGGACGCCGGCGTCGGTGACGTTGACGGCTTCGTCGAGGTAGAGCGTGGCGAGGGCGGGGGCCTTGGCCAGGGCCCTCAGGCCCGCGTCCGTCAGGCCCGGGCAGGGCGTCAGCGTCAGCCAGCTCAGCCGCGGCAACGTCGCCAGGGCCGAAACCCCCGCGTCGCTGATACTCGAGTTGCCCAGGATGTCCAGCGACTGGAGGTCCCTGCACCGGGTGAGGGCCTTGAGCCCGGCGTCGGTGATCTTGTCGGCGGCCGAAAGCGACAGCTCCTGCAGGGCGGACAGTTTTGCCATCGACTCCAGGGCCTTGTCCGTCAGCCCCTTGCCCGAGAGTCTCAGGGTTTCCAAGCCGGCCAGGCCCTCCAGCGGGGCCAGGCCCGCGTCGGTGACCTGGTCGGCGCCGGGCAGGTGAAGGGTTTCCAGGCGTGCCAGTTTACCCAGGGCCGCCATCCCGGCGTCGGTGACTCGGGGGCAGTCGGTGAGTCGCAGCGACCGCAGGGCCGCCAGGGCGCCGATGGCGCTGAGCCCGTCGTCGCTGATGTCCTTACTGTCCAGGTCCAGCGTTCGCAGGGGGCTCGCCGCGCCCAGCGGAGCCAGCCCGGTTCCGGTGATCGAATCGGCGCCTTCGATCTGGAGGGAGGTGAGGTTTCGCAGCCCCGCCAGCCGGGCCAGGCCCTTGTCGGTCAGCTTGCCGCAGGAGTCGGCGCGGAGGACCTGCAAGGCGCCCAGGCGTGCGATACTCTCGAAGGCGGCGTCGCCGATTTCGGGCCCGCCGACGTGTAGGGTGTGCAGCCCGGACATCGCCGCCACGTCGGCCAGGGCGGCGTCGGTGAGTGCGTCACATCGAGAAATGTCCAACTCTCCCAGCGCCGCCAGCGGGCGCAGGGCCGCCAGCGACCCGTCGGTCAAGCCGGCGCAGCTCTCCAGAACCAGGACGCGCAGCCGCGTGAGTTGGCCCAGGGGGGACAGATCCTTGGCCAGGGCGGAGGCGCCGCTCAGGTCCAGTTCTTCCAGGTTCGTCAGGGCGGCCAGGGGGGCCAGGCCTTCGTCGCTCAACTGTCTGCACCCCGAGAGGCGCAGCACCCGGAGCCGGGCCAGCTTGCCCACGTGCCCGATCCCCTTGGCTGTGACCTTGGGACAATCGTCCAGGCGGAGTTCCCTCAGGCGGGCCAGGTTCGCCAGAGACGCCAGGGCCTCGTCGCCGCCGGCATAGGGCAGGGAGAGTTTCTCCAGCCCGGCGCACCGCCCGATCCGGGCGACCGTTGCGTCGGCGAGGGCGAACGGACTCGACAGGCTCAGGCTCTTCAGGTTGTTCATCGCGCTCAGAAAGGCCAGCCCATCGTCTGCCCCGGTGGCGCTGGGCAAGTTGCCCAGGTCAAGTTCCTCCAGGGCGCCCAGCCGCTGGAGGCTGGCCAGCCCGGCCTCCGTCAGTCGCGAGCAGTCCGACAGCCGCAGGCGGCGCAGCGAGGGGAATTTCGCCAACGGCTCCCGGCGAAGGTTTTCAATGGGGGCAGGGCGGCCAGGGCGGCCAGCCCGGGCCCCCGCAGTCCGTTGCAGCCGGCGAGGTTCAACTCCGTCAGGGCCTTCATCTGGGCGATCTTCGCCATGTGCTCGTCCCTGAGCCATCGGGCGTCGAGCAGATGGAGCGACTCGAGGGCCTTCAACTCGCCCAGGTCGCCCAGGCAGCGGGCGTCCAGCGCCTCGCCGCTGAGCGTCAGGTTCTTGAGGGCCGGGAATGCCCGTAGCTTCGCCGCCAGGTCATTACTCATCCCCGCGCAGCCGTCCACGGACAGCCGCGACAGCGCCGGCAACGCCCCCAGCGCCGCCACCCCGCCGGGCGTGAGGCGGCGGCACCAGGTGAGGCGAATCTCGCGAAGCCCGCTCATCGTCGCCATCCTGGCCAGGGCCTTGTCGGTGATCTTTCCGGCGTCCACGGCCAGGGCCGTCAGGCCCTCGACCTTGGCCAGGGCCTCGACGTCGGCGTCGGTGGCCCCGTCGGTCAGCCCGACGGTCGGACAGAGCTTCCGCCGCCCCAACTCCGTCAGTTGGGCCACGAGGGCGTCCTTGGCGGCGGCGAAGTCGGCGGCCGAAAGGGACACCTCCCACTCCCGCCCGACGGGGATCTCGATGGGCGATGCCGCCGGCATCCGCCCGAGCTCGCGGGCGGGGGAGGAGTCGTCATCGTATACGTACACGCCCATCCGCACGTCCGAGCGGAAGGAGGCCGGCGCCGGCTGGGTTTCCTGCGCGCCCGCCGTTGTCAAGACGCTCATCACGCCGAACACGCCCGCGGCCAGGATCATCCGATGGTGCATGCAAGGTCCTTTCGAAATCGCCTCGTCCATGGTACGCCCCCCGCTCGTCGGCGACAACAGTCATCGCAGGCGGGAGACCTAGAATGGGGCCCGGGGAACCAATATCTCCGGCCACGGAGTCTGGCTCCTGGTGCAGGGGCAAGAGCACTTCCTGCCGTTTGCCGACTATCCGTGGTTCAAGAACGCCTGTGTGGGGGACATCCTGGCCGTGAAGTTACTCCATGGGCGGCACCTGTTCTGGCCGAAGCTCGACGTGGACCTGGAACTGGAGAGCCTGAAGAACCCCGATCGCTGGCCGCTCATCGCCAAGACGGGTAAGTGAGAACTGCAGGGACGGCCGGGGGGCGCCCCGGCGCGGGGGTTCACTTGGCGGCGGGGGCGGAGGCGGGCCAGTGGCCGCTCAGGCTGTCGTCGATGAACTGCCGGATCGCGCTCAGGTACACCTTCTGGCATTCGTAGATGCCCGTGTTGTGCCCGCCGGTGATCTCCACGAACCGTTTGGGCTCGCGGGCGGCCTGGTATAGGTCCTGCCCGTGGTGGAAGGGGATGATGCCGTCCTCGCGGCTGTGGAGCACGAGCACGGGACAGTCGATCGTCGCCAGGCGGTCTCTGGTGGGATACCACGTCCGCATCAGCAGCCGCACGGGGAGAAACCAGAGCATGTCGGCGGCCTCGTCGGTCAGGCTGGTGAAGGTGGCCTCGAGGATCAGCCCGCCGGGCTTGACGCGGGTGGCCAGTTCGCTGGCGACCCCGCCGCCCAGGGACTGCCCCTGGAGGAAGATCCGCGAGGGGGCGATGCCGCGGGTCTGCGTCAGGTACTTCCAGGCGGCCTGGGCGTCCAGGTACGTGCCGGCCTCCGTGGGCGAGCCCTCGCTCCGCCCGAACCCGCGGTAATCGATCACCAGCAGGCCCAGCCCCAGCGGGTGGAAGAGCTCGAAGAGCCCCACGCGGTTGGACAGGTCGCCGCTGTTGCCGTGAAAGTGGAGGATCACCGGCCCGTCGGGCTTGGCGGGGGGCATGTACCAGGCCTCCAGCTTCAGGCCGTCAGAGGTCGTGATCGTGACGGTCTCGTAGGGCACCTTCTCGTCGGCGGGGGTGCGGTCGATGACCTTGGTGGGGAAGTACACGAGGGCGGCCTCCATCCCGCAGCCGCCCGCCGTCGCCGCCGCCGCGGCCAGTGATACCGTCAAAACCATTCGCCAGACCATGTCAGACTCGCCGGCTCCCTTCGTGGTAATCCTGTGTCGGCGAGTTGGGTTCTCGCCAGGCCCCTCAACGATAGAAGCCGCCCGGGCTGTGGACAAGAAGTTTCTGGGGAATCTCCCCGGTCCCCCGGGGGGGGACTACTTCGCCTTGGCCCGGCCCTTGAGGAGTTTGACGGCCTTGTTGGCCTGCTCGGCGGTGGTGAAGGCCAGGTGGAGGATGAACTTTCGGCCGACCACGCCGGCGGTGAGCCCGCGAAGGTTCATGCCTGCCTGGGCGAGGCGTTCGGTGATCTTGGCGGCGACGCCGGGCTTGTTGGCGCCTTCGACGCGGACGGCGTGGAGGCTGTGGGCGGGGACGAAACCCACGTCGCTGGCGGCGGCGATCTCGCGGTCGCCCACCAGCGGAGTGACGAAGACGACGCCGGCGCCGGGCTTCTCGGCCGACCGCCGGGCGACAATGAACTCCAGGTTCGCCCCCGCCCGCGCCAAGGCCGACAGCTTCGTCGCCAACGCCCCGGGCCTGTCCTCCACGCTCGCCGCCCATACGTCCACGCGTTCGGCCATGAGTGCCATGGTGAAATCTCCTGTCTAGGGCTCGCCCGCGGGGCGGCCGGTTGATGTGTCAGCCACTACCAGAAGGATACGCACCGGATGGGGTCCATTTCCACTCGCGCCGGCCCGGGGCCGGAAATCGTGTGTCGTGAACCGTAATCAGTAACCCGTAATCAGTAATCAGTAATCGGCGACCAGTAACCCTATCGAGACCTCAGACTGCCCTCTTGTCTGTGCTGGTTACGGATTACGGTTTACTGAGTACGAATTACGGCTTCTCGATCTTCGGTGCATGCCCCAGCAAATACGCCTCCGCCTCGACCGACCAAAGCCCGTTGTGCTTGGCGACCAGGGCGGCCAGGTACTTGTACATGGGGTTGCCCGCCCCCAGGCCCGCCAGGTCCGTCAGGGCCGTCATCGGCATCGAGATGCCCGTGTACACCAGCCGTTTGCCCCCCGGAATCTTCGGCAGCGTCTTGATGGTCTCGGCGGCCGAGTCCAACCCGCCCACGTGCGTGATCATGACGGCCGGGTCGATCTTGTTGGCCGCCATCAACGCCAGGGCGTCCCGCATGTCCTGGGTGTTGCCGCCGGAGGAGCCGACGACGTGGTGGCCCATGTAGTGGACGTCGTAAAAGTTGAGGGTCGCCTTGAAATCGGGGTGGGCGGGCCCGGCGAAGAAGTTCAGGCACCCGTTGAAGCCCAGCAGGGCGCTGGCCTGCTCGATGAGGCCCGCGACGGGAGCGAAGACGAACACGTCGTCGAACCCCGCCCCGCCCGTCAGGGCCTTCAGGGCCCCCACCGCGTCCCCCGCCCCCGTGTTGACGTACCGCAGATCGACCCCGTTGGCCTTCGCGTCGGCGACGGTGACCAGCGAGGCCGCTCGGTCCAGCCGTCCCTGGTCGATGTCCGTCACCGCCAGCAACCGCGGGCGACGCGGGCCGTGGATCGCGTAGTCCACCGCGCCCAGCCCCATCGGCCCGGCCCCGGCGAGAATCGCCGTCGCCCCGCCCTCGACGATCCCCGCCTTGTGCGTGTACTCGCCCAGCGTGTAGTGGTAATTCGTGTTGAACGCCCCGATGATGCACGAGACCGGCTCGGACAAACTGGCCGGGAAGTACCCCGGCCCGTCGTAGGCCAGAAGACAGTCCACCTCCATCACTTCCCGCGGGATGATGATCTTCGTCGCGTCGCCGCCGATGAAGCGGAAACTGTACCCCGGGGCCTCCAGCTCGCGACCGGGAATGCTCATGGCCGGCTGAACGCTGTACTTCTGCCCGGCCTTGAATCGCCCGGCCCATTTCTTGCCCACCTGCAACAGCGTCCCGCAGAATTCGTGCCCGATGATGATCGGATTGGTCGCCACGTCCTTGGGCACTCGCTTGTGGTCTTCCCCCTGGATCGTCGCCTTGTACGACGACATGCACACGCTGTCGGAGGTAATGTCAGCCAGGATCTCGTCGTCGGCGATGGGGGGCAGTTCAAACTCCTCCAGCCGCAGGTCGTTCTTCCCGTACAAACGCAACGCCAATGTCCTGGAATTCGCCCATTATACCGCTTCCGCCCGCCGATGCAACTTCACCACGGACGGCCCGCTTCAGCGACGCCGTTCCCGGTTCCCTTCTCGCGTCGCGTGTCGCAGACTCCAGCGCGGGGCAAGCCTTGCCGCTACACGTTGTTGAAGGTCGCGGTCGGGCGAAGCCGTTCGGGCAGCCGGGATATCGATGGCGGTGAGTGAATATGTAAATGTGTTTTATGCCCCGGGTCTCAAGGTCGGGTAGTTCATCTTCGTGGGGGGTTGGTTCTTGAGGTCGACGGGGGCGGGGGTCAGGCGGTCGGGGTCGATGGAATAGGCCTTGCCGTCGTCGCCTGTAGTGTAGACTCGTGGTCCGATCACGTGGAAGGCGGCGCCCTGGGCGGCGGGGGAGCCGAAGGCCTTCGCCCCCCCGGTGAGGATGTCCAGGCGGAGGATCGGCTGGGGGGTCTTGCAGGAGGAGAAGAAGAGGGAGTCGCCCACGATCACGCAGCCGTCGTGGACGTGGTCGGTGAGCTTCCGGGCCAGGAACCGCCGGGCGTGGGAATCGTAGATCAGGAAGCCGTCGGGGGCGCCGGTGGAGTAGGTGGCCAGGGCCACATATCGATCGCTCCGGCAGAAAGGCCGGGCGGTGGTGTTGATCTGGCTGGTGGCGAAATCGATGAATTGCCCATCCTCCTCCCGGGCGACCATCAACAGCGGGATTATCGGATCCTTGGGGACGTTGCCTTCGAGAAACTCGACTCTTTGGCCCCCGAGCCGGGCGACGGCCGTGAGCTGGTAACAGGCGGATTTGCAGGCGGCCCAGAAATCGGCCTCGCGGGTGCTGTCGGCCGGGCCTGGGGCGGCCGCGGCGTCGCCTTCGGGCACGTACAGGGCCAGGAGATGAGTGTTCGCGTGCGTGGCGTCAGCCAGCAGGAAACGGTTGGCCCCCGGGTCATAGGCAAGATGCCCGTACTGGACGGCAATTCGCTTTCGGAAGACCTCCTTCCGGTCCTTTGTCCGCCACACGATCACCTCGCCATCCCACGTTGTCGCCGCGACGTACTTGCCGTCCCGGGTGATCCCGTAATTGTCCCCCCACTCGGTATCCGTCAACCGGTGGTCTTTGCCCCACGCGTCGCGGTAGTACAGGCCGTGGGTCTCGATGGTCTCCTTGCTCGACTCGATGCGCCACACGGACCCCGGCGCGGGCTTGGGTCGCGGGGGGAGTGGGCCTGCGACCGGCCTGGTGTCCAGGTCGAAAAGGCGGCCGTCGTCCACCGCGAACGTCTTCCCGTCGGGAAGGAACTGCGGCCGGTACGTGCGGCTGTCGATGCCCAGATCCTTGTGGATGCGTTTGGCCTGAGTGTCCAGAATGAGCGTCTTGCAGCGGCGCGTGCCGGCATCCAGCGGCCAACAGCCGACGCCGAGATACCGCCCGTCGGGGGAAAGGGCCACGCTGTCGCACCGGTATCCTTCGCCCAGCCGATAGGTGTGTGCCAACGTGTTGGTGTTCAGGTCCCACTGGTAGAGTTTGTCGTCGTCCCCGAACGAGACGAACAGGTTCCGCGTTGCCGGAGAGAATCCCAAGCGGCTCACGCTGGTCTGAGAGAAATCGAGCACTTCCGTCAGCCCGAAGGCGGAGGTTTGGGGTTTCGGGGCCGCGGAGGACTCGGGGGCCTTGTGTTTTCCGGTTGCCTTCCGGGCGGGGCCGGACGGCTCACAGGCCGTCGGCAGCAGGAGGGCCGCGGCGGCCGAAAATCCCAGGACGCATGCCAGCCCTGAACCCGCCAGAAAGGATCTCATGGCCGTTCTCCTACGTTGATTCTATGACACCCGGGCCGGGGGACTTCCCGGGCCGGTCATTTCAGATCGGTGGCCGATCGGCCTTCGGTCTGCCACCAGTGGACCCAGGGCCCTTTGTCGGGGCTCAGGTCGCGCCCGGTGATCGTCCGAAGGGATTCGGCGATGCGCTGCTGGAACTTCTCCGCGGGATCGGAGCTATCTTTCCCGAACCTCTCCTTTTTCGCGAAGTCGACGTCGAAGCAGTCAACGAGCCCCTGCACCGCGGCCTTGCACTTGAAGTCCGACAGCGAGCAGATCGCCTCGTAAACCACGTAGGGATCCGGGTCGGCCTTGATCGCCTCGATGAGAAAAGGAATGGCTCGCGGGTCGGGGTGGTGGCGAAGTCGATGTAGCACGTCGCACCGATGCAGGCCGGCGGGCCTGTCGCGGAGCAAGGCGCACAGCCGTGGCAGGGGGTCGCCTTCCTCGAGACAGGCCAGGGCGAGTCGGGCACAGGCCAGTCGACGCGCCACCAGTTCCGGGCCGGGAAACACCGGCTTGCCGTCCCGTGTGATCTGGCCCTCGGCCCGGACGAGCTCACGCAGGGCCGGCAGGGCGCGGCGATCGCCGATCGCTTCCAGAGCTTCGACGGCCTCGGGGCACCAGAGATGCTCCAGCAGTGTGGGCACGGCCTGGGCGGCCTTGAGTTCGCCCAGGGCGGCGGCCGACCACTCGACGGACTTCGGCTGAACTTGGCCCTCCTCGAATCTCGCTTCCTTGCCGCCGGCCTTGAGAACCTCGATCAGCACGGGAACAGCCCTGGGGTCGCCCATAGATCCCAAGGCCATGATCGGGTCGCCATCGGGGCTCTTCCGGACCATCTCCAGCAGGAACGGCACGGTCTGGCGGCACTTGGCGTACCCCAGACAGTGGACCAGATGGCGGGCCTTTTCGGAGATCGTCATCCGGGTGTCCGCGGAGAAGTGGGCTTCTTCCAGCCCGGTAACGGGCCGCGTATCCGAGATCGCCGCCACAGTCATGGCCACGAGCCACTCGGGTTGTTCCCTGTCGTAATAGTAGAACAACCTTTTCAGAGCATCGTGCAGGTTCGCGACGGCGGCGTAGTCCGTTTTCTTCATCGCCTCCAGCAAGTACATCGCGGCCGGTTGGCTGCCCTCTCCCGCGGCCACGCAGGCCAGGAGTAGCTTCATCGGGGGATCCTTCTCAGCCGCCAAGCGGCGCTCGAATTCCTGCCGGATGCCAGCCGATTCGAACAACCGCAGCGCCCACAGCAAATCCGAGTTGGAGGTCTCCAATTTACTCACTTGCGATTCCCATCCCGGCCCATTGGGGGCCACGGAGCCGCGGCGATCGAAGGCGGGGAAGACGGCCGGGAACGGCGCCTTGCCGGCGAGGTTGCCGATTTCGTCGTGGGTCCAGTGAGCGGGGATCGGCGGGGTCTCCAGAACGCCGGGCCAGCCGTCCTTGGGGGCCCCGGCCGCCGGGCGGCGAAGGACCACCCGCACCGCGGTGACTGTCTTCGACAGGGGATCCTCGAGTCCGATCAGGTAGACGAGGGCATCCTGGCCGGCGGGGAGAGTCATGGCAGGCCCCGGGTTGGGCCCGCCATGGTCGGAGTCTGCGTTTTCCCAGGTGTCAAACCCTTTGATTGGCGGGACCGGTTTCCAGGGGCCCGCCCCGCTACGAGCTTGCAGCTCGAACAATCCGGCCGCCGCCGGCCGGCCCAGGCCGTCCATCGGCACTGTCAGGGGCGTCTTGGACACGTTCTTCAGCCCCACCAGGACCGCGCAGCCCTCGAAGGAGGCCATGCCGATGTACACGACACGGGCCTGGAGTCCTTCGACCGGCTCGGACCATCGGGCCGGCTCTCCCGCGGCCGGTCGCGTCGCGGCCGGAGGCTTGCAGGTCTCCCGGATGAGTTGGGTGATCCGCTCCTGGGCGGCTTGGGAGAACCCTTGAGGGGCCGGCTCGGGCCGGCCGGCCGGCGGGGGGTTGGGCGTGTCCGCGTTGGCCCGGTGCTGAGGCATCGCCGCCAAGGCCGCCGCCAGCACGGGGCCCGCCAAACCGATAGCGTTCTTCCAGCCCATGATGTCCGCCCTTCTTCCCTTTTGTCTACGCGCCGACCCTCGTCAGCAGTCTCCAAGATTCTATCTCGCCGGCATGGCCGGGCAAACGAATTCCCTGCCCGCCCCGTCCTCGAGACGGGCAGGCCGTTGAAGTGCCCGGCCTGGGGGGGTAGCATGGCGGGGTTGAGAGGATACGAACGTGGCTAGATCAACTGCCGGCTGGATGCTGGGGGCAGGGGTGGTTCTTTGCCTGGCCTCCTGGGCGATGGCTGGCGCGGAGGCTGACTATCAGGCGCTGTTTGGCGAGGAGGAGAAGGCCGTCGTTGGCAAGGGGCCCAGGGCGTCGGCGGAGTTCGCGGGCAAGGTGCTCCAGGCCGCCAAGGCCCTGGACAAGGACAAGGGCCTCCAGGCGATTCTCTGCGAGAAGGCCTACGAGTTCGGCATGAAGGACTCCGCCGGGTATGGGACGGCCATCGACGCGATGAAGTTCCTGGCCCAGGTGGCGCCGGAGAAGAAGGGGCAGGCGCAAGAGAAACTGATCGAGGCCAGCCAGGTTCGCTATGCCAAGAGCGCCGGGGCGGAGCGCCGGACGCTGGGGGAGGAACTGATAGGCCTGTTGGTGGCCGGGGGAGATGAACGAGCGGGCCTCAAGAAGCCCATGGAGGCGATATCGCTCTACCGCAAGGCCCTGGACGTCGCCACCGGTGCGGGTTCGGGGCGGGTCGGAGAGATTACCGACAGGATCAAGCAGACCACGGCCGGCGTGGAGGCCGAAGCGAGACTGACGGGCCTCAAGAACAAGCTGAAGGAGAACCCCAAGAGCGTCGCCGCCCGGACGAATCTGATTCTGGCGTACCTGGGGGAGTTCGACAATCCCGCCGAGGCCGTCAAGCTCGTGACCGACGATCTGGACGAGAAGGTTCGGACCTACGTTCCGCTATCGGCCAAGCCCGTGTCGGACCTGGCCGAGGGGGCGTGTCTGGAGTTGGCGACGTGGTATGCCGACGTCGCCGAGAAGGCCTCGCCGGCCGGTAAGGGCGTGCTTCTGGGCAAGAGCAACGCGTGTTGCGAGAGGTTTCTCGAGCTTCACACGGACCAGGATGTCGCCCGGCTGAAGGGGACGATGTTGCTGGAGAAGGTCGCCAAGGCGGGAGAGAAGGCGGGGCTGGAGTTCGCCCGGTGGGTCCGGTTGGACCTGGGCAAGGGGGTGGTGCTGAAGCTGGTGGTGATTCCGGCGGGGAAGTTCACGATGGGCAGCCCGGAGAGCGAGAAGGACCGGGGCGTCAGTGAAGGCCCGCCGCGGGCGGTGACGATCAGCAAGGCGTTCTGCCTGGGGGTATACGAGGTGACGCAGGAGCAGTACGAGGCCGTCATGGGCGCCAACCCCAGCGCCTTCAAGGGGGCGAAGAACCCGGCCGAACAGGTCAGTTGGGACGACGCGGTGGAGTTCTGCAAGAAGCTGTCGGCCAAGACGGGCAAGGCGGCGCGGTTGCCGACGGAGGCGCAGTGGGAATACGCCTGCCGTGCGGGGGGCAGGACGCGGTTCGGATTCGGCGAGACGGACGCGGCCCTGGGCGAGTACGCCTGGTGCAACACGAACAGCGGGGGCACGACTCACCCCGTCGGGCAGAAGAAGCCCAACGCCTGGGGGCTGTACGACATGCACGGGAACGTGTGGGAGTGGTGCAGCGACTGGTACGAGGAGTCGTATGCGAACGCGGGAACCCGCGACCCGCAGGGGGTGGCATCGGGGACGCGTCGTGTTCTGCGCGGGGGGTGTTGGGGGTTTTATCCACAGTACTGCCGGTCCGCCTGTCGCAGTTGGGGCACGCCTCCCTCCCGGGCCGCTTTCTGCGGCTTCCGTGTCGTGGTGGACGCCAAGTAGCCCTTGGCCCCGTGCCTGGTTGCCTCCGGCCCGTCCGGGGGCCGCCAGGCCCCCGCGGGGGGCGAGGCAAGTTTCCCTTGACGGGGCTGGAGTTCGGCACGAGAATACCCGATCCAATTAGGATTCGCCCTTCTTGGCGCCCGGAATGAACGGGCGTTGGGGGGTAGACACCCAGAGAGTACGGAAACGACATGGAAAACAAGAACCTGCTCGTGCGGTTTGCCTCGCTGATCGTCATGGTCGTGATTTGCCTGGTGATGGTCTTCTATCGAGGCCTGAACCAGGGCATCGACCTTCGAGGCGGCTACAGCCTGACGTACAAGTGCCAGACGGACGAGAACTCTCCGAGCGATCTGTCCACGCGGATGATCAACGTGCTGAAGGAGCGCGTGGACCCGTGGGGGCTGCTGAACCTGGAATGGACGCCGCTGGGTCCGGACCGGTTCGAGGTGCGCATGCGAGCGGCCGCCCCGGAGGTGGAAAAGGCCAAGAACGAGTACGTGCAGGCCTCCGAGGCCTTGTTGAAGAAGAACGTTCAGTTCGGTGACGTGCTGGAGCTTCAGGCCGAGGCGGCGGCTTCGGCCCCCGGCTCGCCCCTGCCGCCGCGATGCGAGGAGTTGATCGCCAAGGTCGCTGGGCCCGACGCGGCGCTGGTGACGGCGTTGAAAGAGCTGGCGCAGACGTATCGCCAGTTGACGGCGGCGGAGAAACTGGCCAAGACCGCCCCGACGGCCGCCCTGCGGGAGCAGGCGGAGAAGGAGGCCATCAACCTTCAACCCGTCTATCACGTGCTTCTTCAGGGGCAGCCCGGCGAGGGCGCCGATCGGAAGCGGGGCGTGACGGAGATGGTGGAGGCCAAGCAGATCCGTCCGGCGGCCCTGCAGGCGATGCTGGGCAACTACCTGCCCCCGCGCGAGCGGACCGAGTTGGCCAAGACCGCCGACGGGAAGGAAGAACTCGACAAGCGGGATAAGGAATTCGCCCAGCGGCTGGACGATCTGCGGGCGGAGCACCCGGATCGCAAGGCGGACATTGAAAAGGTCGTCGCGTTGTGGAAGACGTGGCTGGATACGCGGCGGGAACTGGACGACCCGGCGGACCTGAAGCGGATCATCTCCAAGGTCGGCGTGCTGGAGTTCCGGATCGCGCCGTACGGACCCAACAGTCCGTTCGGGCTGAGCAATCCCAAGAGCGACCTGGTCGTCTCGAACGAGGAACTGCAACCGCTCCTCAAGAAGCTGAAGGACGAATCGCCCGATCAACTGGTCAAGCAGAAAGACAGCAGGTACATCTGGTTCCCGATCCGCAAGCGGGAGGAACTGGGCGGGGGGCTGATCGTGGCCAGCGGCCCGCGCGACACGATGTACGTGCTGCTGAGCAACAGGGACGGGCAGAAGATCGTCAAGGAGCAGGGGGGCGAGCCGTGGGCGCTGGCCAAGGCCAACCGCGGCGGCGACCAGTTCATGCGACCGGCCGTCGATTTCACCATGGATGCCGCCGGGGCCAACAAGATGTCCGCCCTGACGGGCGAGTACAACGGCGAGCGGATCAAGGGCCCCAACAAGGAAAACCTGGGCGCCCACATGGCCATTCTGCTGGACGACGAGGTCTACTCCGCCCCGACCATCCAGTCCACCATTCATGCCAGCGGGCAGATCACCGGGCGGTTCAGCGAAAAGGAAGTCGACGACCTCGTCCGCATCCTGACGGCCGGTTCCCTGCCGGCCAAGCTCGTGCCCGAACCGGTGGCGGAGAACAGTTTCGGCCCGTCGCTGGGGCAGGTCAACCGCGAGGCCGGCATGCGGGCGGCGATCTGGGGGCTGGTGGCGGTGTGTGCGTTCATGTTGGTCTACTATCTGCTGCCCGGCACCCTCGCCGACGCCGCCGTCGTGCTCAACCTGATCCTCACGCTGGGCTTCATGAGCATGATGAACGTCACGATGACGATGGCGGGCATCGCCGGGTTGATCCTGACGATGGGCATGGCCGTGGACGCCAACGTGCTGATCTATGAGCGGCTTCGCGAGGAGCAGGCCAAGGGCCTGCCCATCCGCCAGGCCATCAAGAACGCCTACGAGCGGGCCTTCAGCGCCATTTTCGACTCCAACCTGACCACGCTGATCACCAGCGTGATCCTCGGCTGGATCGGTTCGGTGGAAGTCCGCGGGTTCGCCATCACGCTGGGCGTGGGGCTGGTGTTCAGCATGTTCACCGCCCTGGTCGTGACGCGGTGGATCTTCGAGGGCATGCTGCGGCTGGGCCTGCTGAAGAAGCCGATGGTCATGCTGAAGTTGATCGGCGTGCCGAACGTCGACTGGATCGGCAAGCGGTTTCTGTTCTGGGGGGTGTCGATCGTTGTCGGGGTGATCGGGATGGTGGCCCTGGCGCGGGAGGGCACGAACGTCCTGGGCATCGAGTTCTCCGCGGGCACGAAGGCCACCATCCAGTTCCGCGACGACGCCCTCCTGGGGGGCAAGCGTCTCAGCGACGGCCTGGTCGAATCGCGGCTCAAGGACGCCGCCAAGGAGCTCAAGCTCTCCCTGCTGGCCGACACCGCCAAGGTCGAACTCGTCCAGAACCCCAATCGCCTGAACGATCTCCTGGCGGCCTACGACGGCAAGGCCGACGGGGTGACGGACCACAAGGTCCAGCGAGCCGAATGGGAAAAGGCCGGATCTGACCCCAAGGTCTTCGATGACCAGTACGACAAGAACGGCGACGGCGTCCTGGACGCCGACGAAGTCCGAGCCATGCCCTCCAGCGATTACCAGGTCATGACGACCGAGATGAGCCCCCGGGCCGTTCGCGAGGCGGTCACCAAGGCCTTCGGCGGCGCCCTGGTCCAGCGGCTGGCCTGCGAGTTCACGCCCGCCGGTTCCGATGCCGTCGTGATGAACCTTGCCCTGAGCAAGAAGCTGGAGAAGGACTATGCCGCCTGGGGCTGGGCGCCCATCACGACCGAAGTCGCGCGGGGCAACGCCCGCCTCCGCTACCACGCCGGCGGCCTGTTGCTGGCCGTTCAGAACGTCACGCCCGCCATTTCCGAGGCCGAACTGAACGACCGTATCCGTACCATCCGCCGCCAGCCGGACATGAACGCCATCGCCACCAACCAGTTCGAGGTCTTCCCGCTGACGCGAGTGCCCGGCCGAAAGGACGTTTGCACCAGCTTTGCCGTGGCGGTCACCTCCGGCGGGCAGATCGATGAAAAAGGGCTGACCTCCATGGCGCAGGACGAAGCCAGGGGCCTGGCCCTGGCTCTGACTCGTCCCGAGGCCATTCCGATCACCGCGTTCGACGCGGCGATGGCCGGCGAATCCGTTCAGCGGGCCGTCATTGCCATTGTTCTGAGCTGGGTGGGGATCGTGGCGTACCTGTGGCTGCGGTTCGGCTCGATGGCATGGGGCCTGGGCGCCGTGGTGGCCCTGATCCACGACACCATCATTACCGTCGGCATGGTGGCCGTGTCGGCCTTCCTGTCGACCACGCTGATCGGCAAGGCCCTGGGAATCGACGCGGCCTTCAAGATCGACATGGTCATGGTCGCCGCCGTCCTGACGATGATCGGCTACTCGGTCAACGACACCATCGTCGTCTTCGACCGGATCCGCGAGAACCGCGGCAAGTTGACTACCGTCACCCCCAAGTTGATCAACGTTTCGATCAACCAGACCCTCTCCCGGACGATCCTGACCTCGGCGGCCACCCTGGTCGTCGTTGCCGTCATGTACGTCTTCGGCGGGGCGGGCATCCACGGGTTCAACTACGCCCTCCTCGTCGGTATCGTCTTCGGCACCTACTCCTCGATCGCCATCGCCAGCCCGTTGCTGCTGGGGCCGAGGATGCTCTTCCGCCCGACGTTGACCGGGCAGGACGAAACGCACGTAACCGTGCGCTGAACCCCGGACTCGGGGTTCGGACGGACGTAGCCGACGAGTCGGGCGGCGCGTATGCGCCGCCCCAGGGCGCCAGCGGCCCGGCGCCACCGGACCATGAAACGCGCAGCCCTGCTTACGATCCTGTTTCTTGCCTCCGGCTGCCCGGTCGCCGAGCCGCGCCCGGCCTCGGGCCCGGCGGGGCCTGTCATGGAGCCCCTCGCCCTCCAGCAGGCAAGGATCTATCCCGAGACCGTTACCAAACGGTTCGTCTCCCTGGTGGACTTTGAAGACGCCCCCGAGGGGGCCCGCGGGTTCGGGCAGGTGAGCCTGTTCAGCTTCTCTCCCTCGCGTGCGTCGGCCCGGGCGGCCTTCGCCGTCAACGTCACCCGCACCGGCGCCGGGGCCCTCGAGGTCCTCCTGCCCCCCGACACCAATCTCGTCATGACGGTCCCGCACATCCACGACTTCACCGGCTACGCCCTGCTCGCCCTGGCCGTCCACGTCGAGGCCACCCGCGACGACCTCCGCGTCGAACTCACCAGCGACAAGGCCTCCTGGAAGAGCCGCCGCACCCTCGTCGGGCCCGGCTGGAACAACGTGCTGATCGACATCCGCCGTCTGGCGGCCGAGCCGAACTTCGACATCCACAGCGTCCGCACGATGAAGTTGTCCTTCGAGGAAGCCCCCGAGGGCGTCCGTTTCGTCCTGGACGACGTGATCCTGATCGACAACGCGCGATACCTGGCCCCCGTGCCGGCGGGGTTCCGCCTGCGGAAGGACGGACTGGACTACCAGTTGATCCTGCCCAATCCCGCCCGCCGCATCGACATTCGTCAGAGCGACGACGCCCTCTGGCGCGAAGGGGCGTTGCGTCCGACCGTCGCGGTGTCCGCCCCCGGGCGAGCGCCCGCGACCATCGGCGAGAGCCTCGAACGCCTCGGCGCGCGCCGCGTGGGCGTCTGCGACGTCCTGGAACACAACCTCGCCCGCGTCCGCCTGCGGAACACGTGGTTCTTCCCCACCCGAGGGGGAGAATGGTTGTCGCTGTCCGTCCGCCGCCTGGCCATCGAGCACACCCTCTGGGCCGACGGACGATGCGCCACCAGCATCGAGCTCAACAATGCCGGCGGGCTGGAGCTGGGCGCCATCCGCCTGCGTTCGCCCGGCCCGGCGGCGTGGGCGGGGCTGGACCAACGCGAGGAACTGCTCCTCTCGCCTTTCCGCGGGCCCGTGGGCCTGTGGCAGTACCTCCTGCCCGCCGCGGTCGCGCGCGGGGAGGTCCTTGGGGCCAATTATCTTCGCCCCGCGCCGGTGGAGATCGCGCTGGGCCGCAAGGACCTCTTCGCCCCCGGCGACGCGGGGCGAGACGGGTTCGATGAGTCGCAGGGGTGTTACTTTCTCGCCGCGGCCCCGGGAGGCAACTGCCGCTTCACCGTCACCCCGGGACGCGAGGGGCTGCTCAATCCCGCCTTCCGCGTCGCCGGTCCGTGGCGGGGCGACGTGAGCGTTCAGACCGCCGGGCGCGTCGTCCGGAACGTCGGACTCGCCGACGACGCCTCCGCCGTCTTCCTCCTGCCCGGGCTCTTCACCGAGCCCTTCCCCATCGAAGTCACGGGCGAGTTGGCCTCGCCGGCGGAGTGAGCCCGGCCTCTACTTGACGCTGAGTTTAATGAGGTCGGGGATGTCATCCAGCCGGTTGGTCAGGTCGGCGGGGCGGCCGCGAGAGGAAACCGACGTGTGGAACGTAATGCTCTGCACGCCCGCGGCGCGGTCCTGGACGTGTTCGGTGGTGAGGATCTTGAACCCCCGGGCCCGAAGCAGTTGTTCCAGTTCGTCGGCCCGGCACTTGCCGGTGAACGGGAGGGTGAACGAGATCGAGCGATACCACTCGGTGGTGATGAAGCGGTCGAAGCCGACCAGGGCCATCAGGACGAGGACGACGATGGCCGTAGCCGCCGCGGCGACGTCCAGCATGCCGAACCCGCAGGCCAGCCCGATCGCGGCGTTGCACCAGAGGGCCGCCGCGGTGGTCAGCCCGCGAATGCCCGTGCCGTAGTACACGATGGCCCCCGCGCCCAGAAACCCGATGCCGCCCATGACGCTGTAGGCGACCCGCCCCGGGTCGACGCGGACGGTGGAATTGCTCGTCGCCTGCCCGTACACCGTCTCGAAGTGCAGGCTGACGATCATCGCCAGGCACGAGCCCAAGGCGACGAGCAACTGGGTTCGCAGCCCGGCGGAGCGGCCATGGTGTTCGCGTTCGGCCCCGATGAGTCCGCCCAGGAGAGCGGCCGCCACCAACCGGAGGATCGAACTCACCGGCTCGGGCACGTCGTACAGCAGGAAGTGCGATGTCAGACTGGCCAGCATGGTCAGGCCACCTTTCAGGGCGCCTTGTCCGCGGGGCGGTCCCAGTCCGGGCCCTCGAGCACCGTTCCGTCCGGGGCCACTTCCAGCGTGCCCTTGGCCCCCTCGTGAACCAGCCGCACGTCGTACACCGTCTGCGGCTTGGGTTTGGCGACGAGCTGCCCGTCGTGAACCTCCGCGTACACGTCCTGCTTGACGACCTCGCTCACGCCGGCGGCCTGGCCGATCGCCGCCACCGCCGGGGTGGGCAACTGCGTCAGGGGGACGGTTTCCTGCACGGAGATAAGAATCCCGTCGCCCGTCACCGAAACGTGGCGAACCAACCCGTCGGCGTAGAACCTGGCGGTGTAGATCTTCGCCCTCGCCGCCTCGGTCGTGACGGCGTGCTCGACGATGATCGCGCCGGGGAAGGCCTCCAGCACGGCGGTGGCCGCCGGGGTGGGCAGGCCCATCTTCTCCGCCTGGGTCGTCTCGACGCACGAACTCAGCATCCCCGCCGGCGCCAGGAGCGCCGGCGCCAAGAGGCTCAGCAGCCAACCGCGGTTGCATGTCATGTCAGTGTCCTCGGCACAGCGCCACGCGTGAGTCCGGTCCGGCGCCACAGCCGGCCCGGTCGCAGGGGCGGCGCATCGGCCCCGCGAACCACGACACCGTTCTTATCGGCAACAAACCCCCGCGACGATAGCCCTTGCTCGGTGGGGCGGCGGGCACGGAACCATCCCCGCGTTCACTTCCAGACCTGTCTGCCGTCCGCGATCCGCCCGGTCACCGTCTCGGTGGCGCCGCCGGTCCTGCCGGTCACCCTGACCTGCTCGCCGGTCCAGGTGTATTGGATATCGTGAAAACCCACGCTGTCACGGGATATCCTGCCTCGCTCGCCGGGCAGCTCGCGCCAACGCCAGCCGTTCTCAAAGAGGGCGAAGCGGCACTCAGACAAGTCATCGAAGATGGCGCAGCGATACCTTCCGTCAGGTGAGTCGGATTTCGAGTAGGCATCGGAGGTCGGATTCATCCAACGCCATGTTCCCATGCCGAGCAGCAGAACGATGACGGCCAGGAGCAACCATTTGATGACGACTCGAACGGATACCATGCCTGTTTCACTCCTTGGGGACGGGGTTGGGGAACGCGCCGGTCTTGAGGAAGTGCAGGACGCTTTCGACGCTCTGGGCGGCTTTGCGGGCGAGGGACTCGCGGGTGTTGAAGGCGTTGTGAGGGGTGAGGATGACGTCGGGGCGGGCGGCCAGGGCGAGGGTGGCCGCGATCGCGGGAGAGTGTCCCGCCGCCGGACCGGCCCCCTGGCGGAGGGCGACGGCGAGGGCCTTCTCCTCCTCGTAGACGTCCAGACCGACGCCGCCGAGTCGGCCTTCCTGGAGCAGGCGGAGCAGGTCGGCCGCGGGAGACAGCTCGCCGCGGGCCACGTTCACGAACACCGCACCGGGGCGGCAGACGCTCAGGCGGGCGTAGTCGAAGTACCCGGCGTTGGCGGGGGTGAGGTTCATCGCGCACACGATGACGTCGGCCTGGGCCAGGCCCTCTTCGATCGAGACGTACCGGACGCACTCGTGCCGGCGGACGAGGTCCACCCCCAGGGCGGACATCTCCAGCCCCTGGGCGATGCGGACCACCTGGCTGCCGATGTTCCCCACGCCCACGACGAGGACGCATCGTCCTTTGCACTCCAGGCCTGTCAGTCCATCCCGGGCGAAGGTGGAGAACTGACGGATCTGCCGGCTCAGGCGGCGGAGGAGGGCGGTCCAGAGGAGCATGGCCTGCTCGGCGACGGCCCGGGCGCAGTAGAGGGGCAGGTAACCCAGGGCGACGGGCCGGGCAAACTCCCGCGCCAGCGCGAGCATGTGGTCGTAGCCGGTGGAGCGGGCCAGGACGGCGTCGATCCGCCCGGCCCAGGCCGCGGGAATGTGCGACTGCGTACGGATGCTGAGAACCCGGGCCGGCGGGTCGGTGTGACCGGCTTCCTGCGGGGTCTGCCAGGTCAGCTCGGCGCGAAGCCCCGGCGGCAGCAGACGCCCGATGGCGTCGGCTTCCTCGGCGAACGCTTCGTAGAAGAACACGTCGGGGGGCACGGGTTAGTTTCCTGCGGGAACCGTTGGGTATCTTAGCATTGGCAGGGGAAGGGGGAAACCCAGGGGGGAAAATCCGAAACTCGAAACTCGAAACTCGAAACAAATCCAAAACACACAAACACCAATGCTCTAAACCCCCCGGCCGGCCGGTAGCCGGTCTTGTTTTGAGTTTCGGATTTCGGATTTGCCGTTACGCGACGTTGATCTGGCGGAACGCGGAGGCCTGAATGGAGAAACTGACGCCCTTGACCGTGAAACCGGTGCGGCGGCGGGTGACCTGCTCGCCGAGGGTGTCGAAGATCGAGGCCGTGTCCAGCCCGGTGAGGTTGCCGTAGGCCTTGACGCGGGCGAAACCGGTGGCGTCGCTGAGGACGCCGGCCTCGGTAGTCATGGCCGAGACGCCGTTGCGGACGACGAAGGCGTCGGCCCCGAGGGAGTCGTAGAGGGCGGCCTTGTCGAGCCCGCCGTGGGTGGAGAAGGCGTGGTTGGTTTCGAAGCCGGAGGCGTAGTTCTTGAAGGTCCGGCCGACCATGGAGGCCAGCCCGGCCCGAGCGATGAAGGTGTCGTTGCCGAGAGAGTCCTGGAAGTTGGCGGTGTCGTTCCCGCCGGCGGCGGCGTAGGCGTTGACTCGCCCGAAGCCCGAGACGGCGTTGGCGAAACCCTCGCCGGCCAGGCAGGCCCCGTCCGGGCGGGCGGTGAGCGTGTCGTCCCCGGCCGAATCGTACAGGAACGCCACGTCGCGCTTGGTGCCGTAGGCCGTCACCGAGGCGAAGGCCGACGCATACGCCCACCCGCTCTTGCCGGCCATCGTGGCGTCGTTGGCATGGGCGGTGAATAGGTTGGTTCCGAGGAAGCCGTAGAGGGCCGCCGTGTCGCTGCCCCCGGAGGAGTACGCCGACACCCGCCGGAAACCGACGGCGACGTTGGCGAAGCCTTCGCCGGTCATCTGGGCGCCGTCGGGCCGCGAAACGAAGGCGTCATCCCCGGCCGAGTCGTAGAACCACGCCGTGTCCGCCCCACGCGTGGCGTAGCCCGTGACGGCGGCGAACCCGTTGGCCTGATTGTAGAATCCCGCGCCGAAGAGGTAGGCGTAGTCCGAGTGTGCGACGAAGCTGTCGTCGCCGGCGGAGTCGTACAGGCTCGCCGTGTCCGTCCCGCCGGCGGTGGAGTACCCGTCGACGCGGTCGAACCCGTCGGCGCGGTTGAGGTAGCCCTCGCCGGCCATCGTGGCGTAGGTGGGGTACGCGCTGAAGACGTCGTCGCCTTCGGAGTCGTAGAGGTACGCGACGTCGTTCCCGCCGCCGGTAGCATAGGCGAACACGGAGTCGAACCCGCTGGCCACCAGCGTGACGCCGGACCCGGCGAGAGTGACGACGGTCGGGTACGCCGTCAGCGTGTCATCGCCGGCCGAATCGTACAGGTAGGCCACGTCCGTCCCGCCGCCGGTGGCGTAGCCCTCGATCCGGGCGAAGTTCTGGACGGCGTTGTTGAACCCCGTTCCCCGCAGGAAACCGTAGCCGGTGTGGAGCTCGAGGGTGTCGTTGCCGGCCGAGTCGTACAGCCGCGCGACGTCGTCGCCGCCCTGCCCGTTGGCCAGGACGGACCCGAACCCGGAGACGGAGAACTGATAGCCCTCGCCGGTGAGGGCAGCGTGGTCGGGGTGGGCCTCGAAGGTGTCGGCCCCGGCGGCGCCGAAAAGGGTGACGGTGTCGTTGGCGCCGCCGACGAGGCTGACGTGGGCGACGTCGTTCTAGGTGACGGCGTAGCCGGCGCCGACGAGTTGTGCCAGGCCCGGGCGGAGGGTGGCCTGGTCGGCGGCGGATGAGCCGGTGAGGGTGGCCGAGTCGATCCCGCCGCCGGAATTGAAGATGACCTGCGAGATCTGCGAGGCCGAGAACGTCCAGGTCTGCCCGTTGAGGGTGATGGCGTAGACGCCGTCGGCGGCGAAGAAGGCGAAGGAGTCGTCGCCCTCGGTTCCGGTGATGGTGAGAGTCTTGTTCGAGAGGGTGTAGGGGGCCGGCGGGGAGTTGTCGACGGTGACGTTGAGGTCGGCGGTGTAGACGGCGGCGTTCTTGGCCGTTACGGTCAGCTTGATCTGCCCGACGGTCGGGTCGATGGCGGCGGTGAAGACGCCCCGCGAATTGGCCGTGCCCGTGACGTAGACGTCGTCGCCCTGCCAGAGGGTGACGGTGGCGCCGGCAGGCAGGGCGGAGATGGAGAAGTCCTGGCGGCTGTCGAAGATCGTGGAATTGTAGGCCGGGTGCAGGTACGTCGGATCCTGCGTGTAGGCCGAGACGAGCGGGTCGCCCTGGTAGTTCAGGCTGAACATGACCCAGCGGTACGATCCGTTGGAGCCGCTGGCGTAGGCGAGGGCTTCCTTGGAAGTCGCGAAGGCGTCGCCGAGGGTGCCGCCCGAACTGCTGAAGAGGGCCTGGTAGAAGCCGTAGTCGTACAGGCTGGACGTGCCCAGGGACGAGCCGTAGTAGTCCCACCCGTACCGGCTGGAACCCAGGTAGACGATGGTGCCGGTGTTGGGGGAGCGAAGGAAGGCCTCGCTGAGGGAGGCCTCCGCGCGGTCAAAGGCGCCCGTGTTGCACGCGATGGTCGTGACGAACGGCACGTTGATCTTCTGCGTCATGCCCGCGATGTCACTCGTCGAAAAATACCCCGACTCGAGCCCCCACAGGGTGTCGCTGCCGTGGGTGTCGACGTTCATGAACTGATACCCGTTGCCCATGGCCGTCAGCAGGTTGGCCGAGTTCAGCAGGTAATCGCCGGCGGTGGAACCGTCCCAACTGGTGTAGGTGTCGAAGAGGTAGTCGGTCTGCCGCTGGGGGAAGTAGGGTTGGATGTACTGGCTGTCACCGTACCGCATCTTCAGTTCGGCGTCGCTGACGGTATGGTTGATGACCATATCGTTGTACGTGCCCGGAGCGAAGGTGTCCCAGAGCTTGTTGCCGACGTCGAGGGCCTTCTTCGCCCAGTTGGACGTCACGGGCGTAGTCTCGAAGGCGAGCACCTTGTTGAAGAGGGTCTGGACCTGGTCGGCCGTCCGTACGGGGTAGCGGGCGACGACGACGTCGTAGTTGAGCGACACGTTGTCGGCCGGCGCGCCGTACACGCCGTTGCCATTGGCGTCCCACGTGCCCGTCAGCGAGCCGTAGTAGAGGTCCGTGGGCATGTCGGGGACAATGTAGGAACCGACCGCGACGTAGGCGTTGCGGTCGGGGACGACCGTGTCGTCGCCGCCCAGCAGGACGTATCCGACGTTGTGGTTGGCGTGGTAGTCGATAATGGCGTTGCGGATCTGGGCCTGAAGGTCCGCCCCGGAGTAGGTGGCGGCGATCGATTCGGTGGTGAGAACGTGGGCGGGATACCCCTTGCGGGTGTACCAGTCGGACACGCCCTGAAAGGCGCCCGCCAGGGCCGCGTCGGTGATAATCAACGCGCCGGCGGCCATCAACTGCCGCGGCTCGAGCGGCTCGATGGTTCCAGGCAACAGGCTCAACGGAGTGGAAAACACGGCTGCCTCCATGGCAACAAAAGGCTCTGCTGCCTCGGAGGCGGCACAATAGACCGCGTGCCGCTCAAAGCACGTGATCGAAAGAACCCTACGATTCGGAGTTGGGGCGGGCGAAAGAAAACAGGCTGCCAAAAGAAAAAACAGAGGCTATAGTGGCCCGGGTGAAACGATGAACCAACGGCCACGAATCCTGATCTTCACCGGCGAAGGCAAAGGCAAGACGACGGCGGCGCTGGGCATGGCGCTGCGGGCGGCCGGGCACGCCATGCGCGTGCATGTGATCCAGTTCGTCAAGGCCGACCGGCGGACCGGGGAGATCCAGGCCCTGGCCCATCTGCCGGGCCTGACGCTCACCCAGGTCGGGCGGGGCTTCCTGCCCCCGCCGACGGATCCGAAGTTCGCCGCCCACCAGAGGGCCGCCCAGGAAGGCCTGACCCTCGCCCGCCAGGCTCTGGCCCAGGGCGGTCTCGACATGCTCATCCTCGACGAGATCTGCCTGGCCATATCGGCCGGGCTGGTTACGGAGGCCCAGGTGCTCGAATTGATCGCCGGGTCGGCCCGAACCGTGCTGGTCCTGACCGGTCGCGGGGCGACGCCCGGGCTGATCGCCGCGGCCGATACCGTCACGGAAATGCGGCCGGTCAAACACCTCTTCGACACCGACCGCGGCTCGGCCGGTAAGGGCGTGGAGTTCTAGGGCCGGTTGTATTCTGGGGCGGCGGGGAACCACAAAGAACACGAAGGTCACGAAGAACACAAAGTAAAGATGGGAGGGAATGAATAGATAAACAGCGGACAGCCGCCGGCCCGGTCAAGGTTGCTCAGCCCCTCCAATCTCCATCTCCCTCCCGTTCCCCACCCGCCCGTTCTTTTTCCGTTTCTCTTTGTGTTCTTCGTGTTCTTTGTGCTCTGCGTGGTTCCCCCTGTCACCTCACCACGGAGACTTCCACTGTCGGCAAGAGCCTCGCCACCAGGGCCGGGTCGACGTCGGCGGTTCCCTCGGCCAGGCAACTGGCGGTGCCGCAGGCGAGGGCCTTGGCCAACCGGGCGGGGGGCTCGTCGCCGGAGTGGGCGCCCCAGAGGTAACCGGCCAGGAAGGCGTCTCCCGCGCCGGTGGTGTTGAGGACCTTCCCCGGCGCCTCCAGCCGCCCGTGCCAGGCCGAGGCGCCCGTTCGCAGCATCGCCCCGCGCCGCCCGCACGTGACGCACACGTTCGGGCAGGGGGCCTCCGCCGTCAGGACCGACAGTTCCCGCCGGAGCGTGGCCTCGTCGGCGGCGAGGATCGAATCGGCCCACCCTTCGCCCCGCCGGCACAGGCCCGCCAGTTCGGCCAGGTTGCACTTGATGAGGTCGGCGGCGTTGGCCCCGGCGGCGAGGACGGGCCCTTCGGCGTCCAGCACGGTCAGGGCCCCGCCGGCGCGGCAGCGGGCTAACAGCGACGCCGCCCGCTCGGGCGAAAACCCCGGAGGCAGCGAGCCGGCCATTGCGACCACGTCGGCCGACCGGGCGGCCTCCAGCACGCCCGCTTCGAACGCCTCCACCTGCGCGGGCGTCACGGGCGAGCCCCGCTCGCGGAGGTGCAGGTCCCCGGCCTGGGCGTCGGCCAGCAGCGTCAGGTTTCGCCGGGTGGCCGGCCCCGCGGGCGTGAAAAGCCCCTTCACGCTCGTGCCCGCCAAGGCCGCCTCGTACAACGCCAGATCGGCCGTGCCTACCAACGCCGCCGCCGTCGACGCCACCCCCAGCCGCGAGAGTACCAGCGAGACGTTGACCCCTTTTCCCGCCGCCTGGAGAGCTAAGGGATCTACCGTATACGCGCCCCCGCCCTGCAGGGCCGGTATCCGGCAGGTGACGTCAACGGCGGGGTTGGGTGTGATGGTAAGGATCATACTTACTGTGATACCCGTAACGGCGGTGGTCGGTAAGGACCATGGAGTGCGGTGTCGCCCGACCGCAGTTCCTAGAATTCCGGTTTTTTATGGATTTTTAGTACGACAAAGGCGATACATACGGTGCCGGTGTTGAGCACAGGCAAAGTGCCCGAAACCCCGACCCACAACACTGGCAGAGCGGACCAGGTAACACTGGTCCGCGTCTTTTTGGGCCAGGGCTCACGCCGGCAGCGGCCGGGTCAGTTCACATCTGCTCAACCGTCTCTATCCCAAGCAGTTCCAAGCCCTTCCGGATCGTCCGGGCCGTCAGGTCGCTCAGCGCCAGCCGGCTCTGCCGCAGGCCCGGCTCGGCCTTCAGGACGGGGCAGGTCTCGTAGAACGTCGTGAACGATCGTGCCAGGTCATACAGGTAGGCGCACAGATTGTTGGGCAGGCATTCGGACACGACGGTCTCAATGGCCTCGGCGAATTGCAGCAAACGGAGCCCCAGGGCCCGCTCAGCCGGCTCGTCTAGGCGGATTGACGGATGGGTCATATCGGTCAAAGTACCTATGTCTTCCGCCTTGCGGAAGATGCTCCGCACCCGCGCGTACGCGTATTGCATGTACGGAGCGGTGTTGCCCTCCAGCGAGAGCATCTTCTCCCACGAGAACACGTAGTCGCTGGCGCGGTTCTGGGCCAGGTCGGCGTACTTGACCGCCCCGATCCCCACGACCCGCGAGATCTCCGCCCGCTGGGCGTCGGGCAGTTCGGGGTTCTTGGCCGCGATCAGCTCCGCCGCCCGCTTCTGGGCCTCTTCCAGGAGGTCCATCAGCTTCACCGTTCCACCGTCGCGGGTCTTGAAGGGGCGATTGTCCGCCCCCATCATCATGCCGAAGGGCACGTGCTCGAGCGAAACCCCGGCCCCGACGAACCCGGCCTTCCGCGCCACGGCAAAAACCTGCTGAAAGTGCAGCCCCTGGCGCGAGTCGGTCACGTACAGCACGCGGTCGGCCTTCAACTCCCCGGCCCGGTATCGCATCCCCGCCAGGTCCGTCGTCGCGTAGAGGTATCCGCCGTCGGTCTTCTGGACGATCACGGGCAGCGGCTCGCCCTCGGCGTTCTTGAACTCCTCCAGGAACACGCACTGGGCGCCCTGCGACTCGGTCAGCAGCCCGGCCTTCTTCAGGTCGGCGACGACGGCCGGCAGGAGGTCGTTGTAGGCGCTCTCGCCGCGTACGTTCTCCCGGCTCAGCAGCGTACCCAGCCGCTGGTACACGCGTTCGCAGTGCTCCAGCGAGACGGCGTTGAACGTCTGCCACAGGGCCTTGACGGCCGGGTCTCCGCCCTGGAGTTTCACCACGTAGTCGCGGGCCTTGTCGGCGAAGGCCGGCTCGGCGTCGAAACGCTTCTTCGCCTGCCGGTAGAACTCTTCGAGGTCGTCGATGTTGGCGGCCTTGTCCCCGCCGGTCTCCACCAGTTGGGCGATCAGCATGCCGAACTGCGTTCCCCAGTCGCCCACGTGGTTCTGTGCGATCACCGTGTGCCCGGCGAACCGGAGCACGCGGACGAGGGCGTCTCCGATAATCGTGCTCCGCAGGTGCCCCACGTGCATTTCCTTCGCGAGGTTGGGGCTGGAGTAATCCACCACCACTCGCGCCGCCGCTTGCGGCTTCGCGACTCCCAGTCCCTCATCCCCTCCCATCTTCTCGACTTCCCTTGTCAGAAACTCCCCCTTGAGAGTCACGTTGATGAACCCGGGACCGGCGATCTCGACCTTTTCCGCCAGGTCGCTCAGGTCGAGATTGGCGAGCACCTTCCCCGCCAGTTCGCGTGGGTTGGCCTTGGCGGCCTTGGCGGCGGCCATCACGCCGTTGGCCTGGTAGTCGCCGAACTTCGGGTTGCCCGCCGGGCCCACCAGGGCCGGCGCGCCGGAAACCCCCGCGCCCGCCAGGGCCGCGGTGATTCGATCGTCGATGGTCTTTCGGAGGTTCATGGTGCGATGTCTTTCTCGTTACGTCCCCTGGCATGACGTCGTCAGAAGAAGAAAGCGCGGCGTCCGCCTTCGGCGGACCGCTAAACGCCAGACATGCGTCGCGCTATTCCTCGGTCGCCTTGACCTTGGGTTTGCGCTTTCGAGCCGCCCAGGGAACCCGGGGCACCTCGCCCCAGAGCAGTTCCAGGTCGTAGTAGCTCCGCCGTTCGGGGTCGAAGATGTGGACGACCACGTCCACGAAGTCCAGGAGGATCCACTGCCCGGTTTCGAGCCCCTCGGCGTGCCAGACCTTCTGGCCGATGTTCTTGCCGTGCTGCATGACGTCTTCGGCGACGGTCCGCATCTGGCGCCCGCTCGTGCCGGTGGCGATCACGAAGTAGTCGGTGACCGGGCTGACCCCGCGCAGGTCGAGAACGACGACGTCCTCGCAGTGGTCGTCGTGGGCGATCTGGGCGGCGGCGACCGCCAGAGCCTTGCACGGGTCGTCCTTTTTCACGCGTTTGGCCATGGAAAACAGGGGGTACAGCGACGAACATGGGCCCGTCGCCGGGCCCATGGGTCTATTCGGAGAACTGCCAACCCAACCGAAACGGAGATCATTCCATCGGCAACAGGCGCTTGAAGCTCTTGCGCTGGCGGCGACGGCGGCGTTCCGAGGGCTTCTCGTAGTAGCTGTTCCGCTTGATGTCTTTGGTCAGCCCTTCTTTTTCGCAGAGCTTCTTGAACCGCCGCAGCATCTGGTGAATCGACTCGTTGCCTCTGGACTTAATCTTGATCATACCGCCTTGCCTTTGTCCTTTCTCGACCATCGCCAGGCCCTTCGTGCCTGACGCAACCCGACGATAATACAGCGGATCCCTGCCATTACGCAAGGGGGTATCCGGCGATTTTTGCCGGATTTAACCCGCCCTGAACCCCTGCCGGTGGGCCGTGCCGTACTCCAACGCCTCCTCCAGGAACGCCTCGATGTTCTCAAAGGGCGTCCCGCGCACGATGCCGTTGCCGGCGGCGATGCACAACCCGCCCTCGGGGCGGTCGAACGTGTCGATCAGAAACCGCACTTCCTCCCGGACGCCCTCGGGGGTTTTCTCCTGCAGCGTGTGCTGCACGTCGAAGCCGGCCAGGAAGGTCATCCGGTCGCCGTACTGCCGGGCCATCTTCAGCTCGTCCATCGTGTGCTTCTGCACGGGATGGAAGACGTTCACGCCCGCGTCGGCCAGGTCGCCCATGATCTCGGTGTTGTCGCCGCAACTGTGCAGCCACCAGTGCATGCGGCATTCCCTCAGGGCCTTGCCGACCTTCACGTAGTAGGGCTTGATCAGGTCGCGGAAGATCTCCGGGCCCATCATCAGCCCGGTCTGATGCCCCAGGTCGTCGCTGGTCCAGAAGCCGTCGGGGGCGAACTCCTTCGCCGCCCGGCGAATGTGACCGATGTACACGTCCGCCATCGCGTCGTGCAGCCGGTGGATCTCCTCGGGGTACAGGTGGTAGTCCAGCATGAGGTTCTCCATCCCCCGCAACCCCCAGGGGCGCTCGAAGAACAGATTCCACCACCCGAAATGAATGTACACGTCCTGCTTTCGCAGGTTCGCGGCGTGAACGGCCATGGTCTCATAGGCCTCGTTCTGCGCCTCGGCCGCCGTCAGGGGCAGCTTGTCGATGAACTCGTCCAGTTGGCTCCAGTCGCTGATGACGAGATTGCTGTCGTAGGCCTTGCCGCCCTCGACCTTCCAGGAGAGGTTCATCCGCCCGATGTCCAGCGGGGACACGCCCACCCAGGCGGTGTCTTCGGGGAAGCGGTCGAACTCGCTCAGCCGCTGGCCGTACTGCTCGTGCAGGCCCTCGCCCCACCACTTGGCGAACGACAGCGGAATCCGGCTGGGGCTCTTCCGCTCGACGGCCTTGATAACCTCCGCCCTCGCCAGCCGCTGGTAGATCTTCTTTTCGGCCATGTACGTCTCTCCTATACCTGGGGGACAAACTCCGTGGTCCGACAGGGTCACATTTTTCGGCGGGAAAAGCAAGGGGTTCCCCCAGCTTGCCGGAGGAAAGGGAACGAATCTCCTCTTCCCACGTGATCAGCGGAATAGTATGGTTCAGAAAGGCGAGGTTTTCCTTTGACACGCTCAGCCGGAAGCGGTATCTGATATCCGTAAGGAAAGGAAACCGTATGTGTAGAATAAGGGCGAAGATTACACGGGGCTCCATGGCGTCAGAACGAGTAGCTTACTTCACCAGTGCTGCAGGCGAGACGATCGAGGTCATTCTTTCCCCCAGCCAAGTGGGCAAGGACCACATAGTCGCGTCTGAGCTGGCCCGAGACTCTGGTTGCGTTTTGATAGAGTTGCCTCAGGAGACCAGTTCGGGCGACTGGCGGGTGTGGGTGAAAAGAGACCAGTTGCTGGCAATGTGAAATGATCCTGACTGACCGAGAAATCCTGACATCCCTGGAGCACGGGCAGATTGTGATTCAACCTGTGCCGGATCCGGTTCGGTTTAGTTCCACCTCCGTGGATTTGTGTCTATCGAATGTGATTCGCGTATGGGACTTCGATCAAGTCGAGAAGACAAAGGGCGAAGTCATCACGCCGGGAGCGGAATTCAACTACGAGAAATTCAGGGCCAAGTACACCAAGAAAGTGGTCGTGGACAAGTCAAAGGGTTACGTCTTGGCACCCGACGCCTTCGTTCTGGGGTGGACAAAGGAGCTTCTCGTATTGCCTAACCACTCGCGAATTGCAGCGCGTGTGGAAGGCAAGAGTTCCCTAGCTCGTTTGGGCTTGGCGGTTCATGTAACCGCCCCCACGATACACGCCGGATTTGAGGGCCCAATCCAACTTGAAATGTGTAACCTGGGTCCGGTGAGTATCCGTCTGACTCCCGACATGCCAATCTGCCAGTTGATATTCGAACAGACCTTCGGCACCCCCGCGAAGGGGTATTCGGGACAATTCAAGAAGCAGAAAAGGTGATCCCGCAGAGGCTGGGCAGAGGCTTCTTGGGGTGCATTGCTCACCTTTCGGATGCCTACAGCCCGTGCTCCGTCCGTGAGATGATCTCCGCCTGCAGCGCCGGGTCGAGCATGACGAAGGGCGCGCTGTAGCCGGCGACGCGGACGACGACGTTGCCGTGGCTGGCCGGGTCGGCCTGGGCCTCTTCGAGCATCTGACGCGTGACGAGAGTCAACTGCACCTGCTGACCGCCCGAGACGAAGTGGCCCTGGATGAGGGCGGCGATCCGGTCGAGCCCGGCCTGGGAGTCCAGCAGACGCGGGTCGAGCTTGACGTTGATCGTGGTGGCCGTCGGGAGCAGGCGGTGGGGGATCTTGGCGACGGAGTTGAGCATGGCGGTGGGCCCGTGTCGGTCGCGGCCCTGGGCGGCGCCGAGGCTGTCGGCCAGCGGCTCCCCCGCACGGCGCCCGTCGGGGGTCGCCCCGGTCAGGGCGCCGAAGAACATGTGGATGTTCTCTGCCCCCGCCAGCGTGCCCAGGATGTACTGCCCGCCGCGGAAGGGGACCGCCTGCTTCATGAGCGAGTCGGTCAGCTCGACCACCCCGGCGGCCAGGGAGTCTACTTCGCCGACGTCGTTGCCGTAGTGGGGCAGGTCGCCCAGGATTCGCCGGCGGAGGACTTCCTGTCCGTCCCAGTTGGTCCGGAGGACCGCCGCCAGGGCGGGCAGGGCCAGCCGTTTCTCGCGGAAGACCAGCCGGTCGACGACGGCCAGCGAGTCGGCGAGGTTGGCGATGCCGACGATGTTCCAGTTGCAGAAGTTGTACCGTGCCCCGCCCTGGGTGTAGCCGCGGGCGTTCTCGATGCAGTCGCGGACGACCAGCGAGGCCATCAGGTGGGGCCAGCGGGCGCGATCGGCGTCGACCGCGTACGACGTCTCGTGAATCACGCCGACGATCGTTCGCAGGGCGTCGGCGACGGCGGTCTGGAACTGCTCGAAGGAGCCGATCCGCGTCAGGTCGGCCCCCGGGCCCAGCTCGGGCGCCAGGCCCAGGGCCATCTCGAGGGCCTTGGGCATGTTCACGAACCCTTCCACCGAGCCCATCTGGGCCATACCCGAGATGATCACCTCGTTGCAGCCCGAGAGCGAGTAGTTCCGCGCGTCTGCCAGGGCCACCCCGACGTTCGTCAGGGCCGGGATGATCTGCTCGTCGCTGCAGAAGCTCGGGTGCCCGCATCTGCCTCGCAGGGCCTGGACGGCCCGGGCCAGCAGGGCCGGTTCCGTGCCACGGTGCCAACGCAGCGAGACCTGTGGACGGAAGAGTTTCAACCGCTCGGTGGCCTCCAGGCACAGCCAGGTGACCGCGTTGGACGCGTCGGACCCGTCGCCCTTCACGCCGCCCAGCGTCAGGTGGTGGGTGGCGCCGATGGGGTTGGTGGGCCCGCCCGACTCGAAATACTTCAACCACAGGCACTCGATCAACTCCAGCGCCTGCCCCTTCGTGATGCGACCCTCGCGCAGGTCGGCCTCGTAATACCCGCCCAGGTACTGGTCCACCCGTCCGGGGGAGTCGGGCATGAGGAAGAAGCTGAACCAGAGGCTCTGGCAGGCCTGCCAGAATGTCTTCGCCGGTCCGGCGGGCACGGCCCGGCAGTTGGCGGCGATGGCGAGCAGTTCCTCGCGCCGGGCCGCGTCGTCGGCCTGAGCGGCCAACTGCGCGGCCAGGTCGGCGTGACGGTTGGAGAAGTCGATGGCCCCTTCGGCGACGATCCGCAGGGCCTGGAGAAACTCCCGCGCCTCGGCGGCGTCGGCGGGCAGGGACGCCAGGCGGCGGTCGATCCGGGCGATCAGGCCGCTGAAACCCTCGGCCAGGATTGTCTCGTAGTCGAGCGTCGTGTGGTTGCCCGCGAACGACAGCACGCGCTGGTCGAGGTATTTCTGCCACGGCGGCGGGGGCGGGGGCGGCGTCTGGGCCGCGGGGGGAGTTGGGGGGACCGGCACGGGCGGCGTGCGGGTGTTCGTGCCGACGATCAGTTCGCCGTCCTGGATTCGCAGGGCGCGGTGGCCGAAGGAGTGAGCCATCGCGTGGGCTTCACGCAGGATGGGCGACAGGCCGACGGTGGCGGCGTTGGATTGCTCGCGGAGCGTCCACTCGCCGTCGTCCCAGACGGCGGGGGTGGTCGTTACGCGGTCACGCATTCGGGCGATTCGGTCGGTGGTCATGGTCAACCGACCATCATACACCGCCTCCGGTCCCAGTTCCCAGTTCTCCTTCCCAGTTCCTCGTTCCCGGTTCCTTCCCCTCACCGCTTCTCCACCGCCGCGGGGCGGCGTTGGATGGTGTGGAGTTTGCGGAGGTCGAACTTCCGCTCGCGATTGAACAGGAAGATGCCGTTCTGTTCCTGGAAGACGTCGGTCAGTTGGGTGTAGCAGTAACCGAACATGTGCGGATTGTCCAGGAGGGCGTCGCACAGGCCCTGGAAGCGGGCGTAGAACTCCGCGAGGGTGCGGGGGGCCTGGCCGTACCCCCACGAGCCGTCGTGGGCGTGGCTGTCGCGGTGGGCCGCCATGCCCGGCTGCCACCACGTGCCGCCGAACTCGCTGACGAAGTACGGTTGCCCCGCGTACGGCAGCGACCACGGGGCGTGCTCCTTGTCCGGGTTGACGAACGGGTCGCCCGCGGCCAGGCCCGCGTGGCGAGCGGCGAACGTCGCGGGGTTCTGGTCGTAGTCGTGGCTGTCGTACACGTCCAGGTTCCACTCGCGATGGCTGTAGCCCGAGGCGTCCAGCACCGGACGCGTCTGGTCCATCGCCTTCGTCGCCAGCACCAGCCCGTGCGTCAGGTCGTCGAGCCCCTCGACGCCGTCGGGGATCGGCTGGGCCGTCTCGTTCAGCGGGCACCAGCCCACGATCGCCGGGTGGTTGTAGTCGCGGGCGACCACCTCGAGCCACTGGGTGATGTAGGTGGCCTTGGGCTGGTCCCGGTCGAGCCCCCAGTCGCCCAGCTCGCCCCAGACGAGGTACCCCAGCCGGTCGGCGTGGTACAGGAAGCGTTCCTCGAACACCTTCTGGTGCAGTCTCGCGCCGTTGAACCCCGCCGCCAGCGAAAGCTCGATGTCCTTGCGCAACGCCGCGTCGCTGGCGGCCGTCAGGATGCCGTCGGGGTAATACCCCTGGTCCAGCACCAGCCGCTGGAAGACGCTCCGCCCGTTGAGGCGGACGGCCTGGCCGTCGATGGTGACGCTTCGCAGTCCGGCGTAGCTGGAGGCCCGGTCGATGGTCTTGCCCTTGGCGTCGAGCAGTTCGATGTCGACGTCGTAGAGGAACGGGTCTTCCGGGCCCCAGAGCCGCCGGCGGGCCTTGGGGATGGGCAGGTCGAGGGTCGGCGTGAAGTCGGCGTCGGCGTCGGCGAGGGCGCGGCAGACGACGCCCTTGTTGTCCTTGAGCGTCACGCGGAGTTTCGTCCCCGGGCGGCTGTTGGTGATCGGCTGGACGAGCCGGAACCGTCCGCCGGCCAGGTCGGGCGTGATCCGCGGACGCTTCAGATGGACCTCGCTCACCGGTTCCATCCACACGGTCTGCCAGATGCCCGTCGTTCGGGTGTAGAGGCAGCCGCTGCTGTGGTAGGCCGTCGGCGTCTGCTTTCCTCCCGGCTTGCCGGGCCCCTTCGGGTCGCGGGCGCGGACGACGATCGTCGCCTTCTCGCCGGCGGCGACCACTCCGCCCAGGTCGCAGGTGAACCCGCACCAGCCCCCGCGATGGGCGCCCACCCGGCGGCCGTTCACCCAGACGGTGGCCTCGTAGTCGACGGCCTGGAAGTGCAGCAGCACCTTCCGCCCGGCCCAGGCCTTGGGGACCGTGACCGTGCGGCGATACCAGACGGCGTTCATGAAGTCCACGCACTCGACGCCCGAGAGTCTGCTCTCGGGGCAGAAGGGCACGGTGATCCGCCCGGAGAGTTCGCGATCGAGGAGCCCGCGCTCGGCCCCGGTGTCGCCGGCGTCGATCTCGAACTGCCACGGGCCATTGAGGCACAGCCAGTCTTTCCGTATGAACTGCGGACGCGGGTATTCGTTACGCGGGATCGCCATGGGGGTTCCTTTCACGGTCGCGGAACTGCCATGGTAGGCATTGCCGCCGGGGAGTCAAGAACCGCAAGGTCTCTGGTTTCCGTGTCGGCCAGGACGGAGGCCGCACGGGTGCAAGCGACAAAGAGACAGGGATTCAAGGATTCCTGGATTAGGGGATTCAAAAAAGAATGATACGGAGGAAGAGGGCCGAACGGCCCTGGTGTGGCCTCCCGCGACAACAAGGGCCCGGGCTCTTCTTTCACTCGTTCTTCTGTCTGCGATTCAATCCCCCAATCCAGGAATCCTTGAATCCCTGTCTCTTGGCCGCGACCGCCGGTGATCCCCCGAGCGGGGGAGTTTACTTCTTCGCGTAGTACGCCCGCCCGTAGGTGCGGATCTCGTCGTTCATCGCGTCGAAGATGGCCTTGTCGTAGGGCACGCCGTGGCTGGGGGTGGCGACGTACCCGCCGCCGGCGGCCATCTGGTCGATCCGAAGGCGGACGTGGGCGCGGACCTCGTCGGCCGTCACACCCCGGCGGGCGAGGACGAACTGGCTGTCGATGCCGCCCGAGAAGGCGATCCGCCCGCCGTATTTCTTCTTCAGCCCCGCCAGGTCGTTGCAGGGCTGGCAGGGGTTCCACATCGTCGCGCCCATCTCGACCATGTCGCCGACGACCTCGTCCACCTTGCCGCAGGAGTGCTGGTCGATCATGATGCCCAGGCTCTTGGCGCAGTCGTAGATCCGCTGGGTGTGCGGGCGGACCACCCGGCGCCACACCGGCGGCGGAAGGAACAGGCTCCGCTGGTTGCCCCAGTCATCCCCGTACCAGAGGATGTCCATCCGGATGGCCTCGTGCAGCCGCCGGATCAGGGCAATCTTGTAGTCGGCCAGCTCGCCCAGCAGGTCGTACATCAGCTCCGGGTGGGTGACGTAGGCCACCAGGGCCTCGTCCATCCCCAGCAGGAGGTACGACCGCTCGAAGAGCCCCATCTCGACGAACCCGACGATGACCCGCGTCGGGCGGTCGACGGCGGCGGCGGCCCGGGCCGGCTCGCTCCAATCGAAGCGGGCCAGGTCGGGGATCGTGATCTGCCGGCGCCACTGGGCCAGGTCGGTGATGGTGTGACCCCCCTGGGCCGGGAACGTGCCCCCCTCGGCCGAGGCCTCGTAGTTCCATCGCACGCCGAAGGCGTCCAGCCCCGCCCGGTCGGGCCGTTCGACCACCGGCGGGCCGATCCAGTCGTCGCACTCCCGCACCAGCGGCACCCACTCGGGGTGGTCGTGCCGCAGCACGCGCAGATAGTTCTCTTTGGGGATCATGGTGAGCATTGTAGACTCCGGCGGCCGCGACACAAGACGCCGCAAGGCGGGGTTAGATGGACTTGCCCGGGTGCCGTGGGTCGCGGCGCAGCCGCCACCACGTCAGCGGAACTTCCGACAGTCGGCAGTCGTGGTTGCGGCTGCGCCGCAAACCACGGCACCCGGCGCGGCAGGTGGTTAAATGGACGCGGCGGCCTTGTGGACCGCCGCGCCCCGATGAGGGACTCCTGAGTACCTGACTGGAGAGCCCTGGTTTCCAGCCACTGGCCGATGAAACGGCTGGGCCGGAAGTAGTAGTACCGCCCCCCGTATTCGGCATGCCGTGATAAGCTACCGGTCAGGGGATCGGCGTATTCGGTTTTGATCAGCCGACAACGCAACGCGCGAGTCGACTTCTGTGCCTTCCGCTCCAATGGCTGAGATCCCGTACAGGGATCCGCCCTCCTTTGCATCTGTACGTTAAACATTATACGACAAAGGGCGGATTCTGTGCGCGCAAATCCGGAGGGATTCTTCTGTTTTCATCAATAAAAAAAGCCCCCGGCGATTCGCGCCGGGGGCAATGAAGCGACATCCGTTCATCCGATTACTGCGGTTTGTCGGCGGAGAAGTCCATCGCCGCCAGGTGTTCGTAGAACTTGCGGCGGGCGTTGACCTCGGCTTGTCCCAACGCCAGAAGCTGGGCGGCTCGCTCGGGGGCGGCCTTCGTGAGCATCTGGAACCGCGTCTCGTTGTAGATGTAGTCCTGCAGCGGAATGCTCGGGGCCTTCGAGTCCAACTGCAGGGGGTTCTTGCCCTCTGCCCGCAGACGCGGGTCGTACCGGTACAGCCACCAGGCGCCCGAATCCACCGCGAGCTTCTCCTGGGCGTTGGCGCGACCCATGTCGATGCCGTGGGCGATGCAGTGGCTGTAGGCGATGATCAGGCTGGGCCCGTCGTAGCTTTCGGCCTCGGCGAAGGCCTTGACGGTCTGGGCGTCGGAGGCGCCCATGGCGATCTGGGCGACGTAGATGTTTCCATACGTCATCGCGATCAGGCCCAGGTCCTTCTTGCCCATCGGCTTGCCGCCGGCGGCGAACTTAGCCACCGCCCCGACGGGGGTGGCCTTGGAGCACTGCCCGCCCGTGTTGGAGTACACCTGCGTGTCCATCACGAGCACGTTGATGTTGCGTCCGCTGGCCAGCACGTGGTCCAGCCCGCCGTAGCCGATGTCATACGCCCAGCCGTCGCCGCCGAGGGCCCAGACGCTCTTGCGGACCAGGTCGTCCACGATTGACAGGATCTGCTTGCTCCTGGGGTCGGTCTTGCCGGCCAGCTTCGCACGGATCTGCGAGACGTGCTGGCGCTGCTGGTAGATTTCGGCCTCGTTGGCCTGCGGGCAGGCCAGAGTGGCCTCGACCAGTTCGGCGCCCAGCATGTCCTTCATGCTCTTGATGAGTTCGGAGGCGTACTCGGCCCGCTTGTCGAGGGTGAGGCGGAAGCCCAGGCTGAACTCGGCGGCGTCCTCGAACAGCGAGTTGTTCCACGCGGGCCCGCGCCCGTTGACGTCCGTGGCGTAGGGCGTCGTCGGCAGGTTGCCGCCGTAGATGCTCGAGCAGCCGGTAGCGTTGCCCATGATCGCCCGGTCGCCGAAGAGCTGCGTCAGCAGCTTGACGTAGGGCGTCTCGCCGCAGCCGGCGCACGCGCCGGAGTACTCGAACAGCGGGCGGAGCAACTGGCTGCCCTTGATCGTCCGGACGTTGACCTTCGTGCGGTCGTAGTCGGGGATCTTCAGGAAGAACTCGTAATTGTCCCGCTCGGCCTCGCGGAGGGGGGGCTGGAAGGCCATGTTGATGGCTTTGCGTTCGGGGGCCTGCTTGTTCTTGGCCGGGCAGACGAACACGCATGCGCCGCACCCGGTGCAGTCTTCCGGGGCGATCTGGATCGTCCACTTCATGCCGGCGTATTCCTTGCCCTTGGCGTCGACGCTCTTGAACGTCTTGGGGGCGCCAGCCAGGCGGGCCCCGTCGTACACCTTCCCCCGAATCGTCGCGTGCGGGCAGGCCAGCGAGCACTTGGCGCACTGAATGCACACGTCCGGATCCCACGTGGGAATCTCCAGGGCGATGTTGCGTTTCTCCCACTGCGTCGTGGCGACCGGCCAGGTGCCGTCGACGGGAATGGCGCTGACGGGCAGCGAGTCGCCGCGGCCGGCCATAATGGGGGCGATCACGTTCTGCACGAACTCGGGGGCTTCGCCGGGCACGGTGGGGGGCAACTCGATGGTGCTGGTGGCCTTGGCGGGCACGGCGATCTCGTGCAGGGCCGCCACCGCCTGGTCCACCGCGGCGAAGTTCATCGCCACGATCTTCTCGCCCTTCTTGCCGTAGGTCTTCTGAATGGCGTCCTTGATCGCCTGGATCGCCGCCTGCTGCTCGATGATGCCCGAGAGGTAGAAGAAACACGTCTGCATGATCGTGTTAATCCGCCCGCCCATGCCGGTGGCCTTGGCGACCTCGAAGGCGTTAATCGCGAAGAACTTCAACTTCTTGTCAATGATCTGCTGCTGCACCGGGCGGGGCAGGTGGCCCCAGACCTCCGCCGCGGGCATGGGAACGTTCAGCAGGAACGTCGCGCCCTCGACGGCCGCGTCCAGCATGTCGTACTTCTCCAGGAAACTGAACTGGTGGCAGGCGATGAAATTCGCCCGCGTCACCAGGTAGCTCGACCGGATCGGCCGCGGGCCGAACCGCAGGTGGCTGACCGTGATGGCGCCGGCCTTCTTCGAGTCGTACACGAAGTAGCCCTGGGCGTAGTTGTTGGTCTTCTGCCCGATGATGGCGATGGAGTTGTGATTGGCCCCGACCGTGCCGTCGGACCCGAGCCCGTAGAACAGGGCGCGGACGACGTCGTCGCCTTCGGTGGTGAAGTGCGGGTCGAAGTCGATGCTCCGCCCCGTCACGTCGTCGTTGATGCCGACGGTGAAGTGGTTCTTGCCCTTCGGCGAGGCGGCGTTATCGAAGACGGCCTTGACCATCGCGGGAGTGAATTCCTTGGAGCTGAGCCCGTACCGCCCGCCGAGGACCTTCGCCTTCCGCCCGCACTCGGCGAGGGCGTTGACGACGTCCAGGTACAGGGGCTCGCCGGCGGCGCCGGGTTCCTTCGTGCGGTCCAGCACGGTGACGGTCTTCGCCGAGGCGGGAATCGCCGCGGCCAGGGCCTCGTTGACGAAGGGGCGGTACAGACGGACCTTGACGATGCCGATCTTCTTGCCCGAGGCGGTGAGGGCCTCGACGGCCTCGTGGGCGACTTCGGCGCCCGAGCCCATCAGCACGATCACGTGCTCGGCGTCGGGGGCGCCTTCGTAGTCGAACAGGTGGTACTTGCGCCCGACGATCTTGGCGAACTGGTCCATCGCCGCCTGCACGATGCCCGGGCAGGCGTCGTAAAAGGGGTTGGCGCTTTCGCGGCCCTGGAAGTAAACGTCGGGGTTCTGGCTCGTGCCGCGGACGACGGGGCAGTCGGGCGTCATCGCCCGCTCGCGGTGGAGCAGCACCAGGTCGTCGTCGATCATCGCGCGGATGTCTTCGTCGGAGAGTTCCTCGATCTTGGACAGTTCGTGACTGGTACGGAAGCCGTCGAAGAAGTGAATGAACGGCAGGCGGGCCTTCAGCGTGACCGCCGTGCCGATCAACGCCATGTCCATCGCCTCCTGCGGGCTGTTGCTGCACAGCAGGGCCACGCCCGTCTGGCGGCAGGCCATCACATCGGCGTGGTCGCCGAAGATCGACAGGGCCTGGCAGGCCAGCGACCGCGCCGTCACGTGGAAGCACGTGGGCGTCAGCTCGCCGGCGAGCTTGTAGATCGTGGGGATCATCAGCAGCAGGCCCTGGCTGGCGGTGAAGGTGGTCGCCAGCGAGCCCGACTGGAGAGCCCCGTGCAGGGCCGCCACCGCGCCGCCTTCGGACTGCAACTCGGCCACCAGCGGGATCGTGCCCCACAGGTTCTTCTTGCCCGCCGACGCCCACGCGTCGGCATATTCCGCCATCGGGCTGGAGGGGGTGATCGGGTAAATCGCGATGACTTCGTTGAGCTTATACGCCACGTGCGCGACGGCCTCGTTGCCGTCTACCATTACCATCCGTCGTGCCATGATGATCGTCCTTCTATGGGAATGCGGGGAAACCGGTTCGAACCACCCGCGTCCGTCCCGGCGCGGCGATACGCCTTCCCGGACACCAGACGCGGAGCGCCCATTCTGCACAATCCGAATATGGTTTTCAACCCCAATCCCGCACGTCAGGAGAATCCCCCCACCGCACGTTTAGCCGGCGACGGAACGTCGCCGCGAATCGCCGATGACCTTCCCATGTTCATCTTCCCTCCCCCGCCCGGGAAAACCCCCCGGCGGGGACACGAGGTATGGTGATCGCGCCTTGCAACGCCCCTGCGGTTCCGTTCGCCCGTTTCCTTCGGGAGGAAAACAACAAACGAAATCGAACAGATGATTTCGTTTGTTGTTTTGTGTCCCCGCCGGGAGGTTTCCCCTACGGTCTGGTTGTGGGTTGAGTGGCGGGGGTTTCCATTTGCAGTTTGCCCTGCGCCGCCAGGGTCAGGAGATTCGGCATCAGCGCCGTCGCGGTTTCGCCGGTGTAGCCCGGGATGCGGTAGCCCTCGTACCCGAGGAGTCCGGCGACGAGGTCTTCCTCGCTGAAGACGAGGGCGGGCCTGCCCTCGATCAGGGCGGCGCGGAGCCGGTGGCGGGTCCGCTGGGCCGGGGGAAGTCCAAGGGCGTACCCGTCGCGGAAATGCACGGCCTCCATCCGGAGAGGCCCGGCCAGCAGGGGGCCCTGGGGCAGGGGCTCCAGCGAGCCGCCGGTGAGGGGGAGCAGTTGGCTCCTGGCCGCCTGGTAGAAGGCCCCCGAACCCCCGCCGGGCAGCACGATCAGCGTGCCGCCGGAGGCGAGGTATCGCGAGATGGCCGCCAGGTCGTCGCCCGTCAGCTTGAAGTCGCTCGTGCCGGTGATCACCGCGACGGGCCAGCGGTCTTTGCGGAGGGCCGTCGGGGCAACGAAGGCCGAGAAGTCCAACTGAACTCCCCCGCGCGCGGCGGCCAGGAGGGAAAGGCGTTCCCAGGCGAGGGGTTCGGGGTTGGGGTTGCCGGCGTGCTGGAGGCGAGCGACAGGGACGACGAGTCCGCTGGCGGCGAGGGCGGGGGCGGGCCAGCGGCGGCGTCCGCGTTCGTGCAGGCGCCCGCGGTCGGTGACCAGGATGGCGGCGTTGGCCAGCAGCTCGAAGCTCTTTCGCCGCCCGGGCAGGGGGCCCAGTTGCAGGTCGAGCGAGAGTTCCTGGGGCGAGTGGATGGCCAGCAGGCGGATGCCGTTGGAGACGCCCAGCAACCCGCCGACGTCGGAGGGCTTGAAGTGGTGGGTGTAGATCTCGTTGTCGTCGGCGAGGCGCTCGAGGGGCCATTCCGGGAACATCCGCCGGTAGAGGGCCTGCATGTCGAGGGTGAAGGCCCCGTTGCTGCAGGCGGCCTCGGAGACGACCAGCCCGCCGCGCAGGGCGAAGTCGCGAAGTTTCTGCACCTGGAGGTCGCTCAGGCGGCAGGGCCCGGCCCCGGAGAGGTAGAGGAGGGGGGCGTCGTCCCACCCGGCCGACAGGGCGTCGGCGTCCACCACCTGCCAGGCCGCCGTTCGTTCGAGGGCCTCGTACAGGAACGCCGCGAAATTGGCCGCATCCCGCGGGCGGGCGTTCCACAGCCCGGGGTATCGGAGTTTGTTGATGACGACGGGGTTCCTCCCGTGGCCCAGGAAGAGCAGGGCGAAGGCGGTCGGCTCGAGGCGAACCTCGGGGGGCCCGTCGCCGAAGCTGCCGTCGCGGTTCTGCCCGGCCAGCAACTCGGCGGCGCCCTCGGCGTACCAGTCGTGCCCGCCGAAGTCCCGCCACCCGCTGGCCAGGGCCGCACGCTCCAGGCTGTAGAGCCAGTACTGCTGCCACTCCACCCCCTTGCCCGGGTTGCCCGCCACGTCGAATCGCTTGGTCAGCCAGTCCATCCCGCGGGAGATCGGCCCGGAGAGCTCCTGCTCGCGGCAGAGGGTGAAGCGGTCGCGGTAGAGGGCGTCCTGGCAGATGAAGAGGGTGGCCAGGCCTGCCGCCGTCATCGACCCGTAGCTGTTGCCTCGCCGCCCGGCCGGCGGGGCGAAGTACCCCCAGCCGCCGTCGGCCTGCTGGGCGGAGCGCCAGTGGGTTTCCACTTTCCGCCAGTAGGCCGCGGGCACGTCCACGCCGTGCCGCCAGGCCTCCCACACGCCCAGGACGGCCATCTGGCTGTTGGAGTTGTCGTACACTCCCGCGTCGTCGGCCCCCGGCGGGCCGTACGTGTACGTGCCGTCCGACCGCGCCGCCTCGACGAGCCACTTGGCGTCGGCGGCGAGCGTCGCGCGGTCGGTCTTGTTGTTGAGGGCGGCCAGGGCGCCGGCGCGCATGGCCGTCGCGTAAACGCCTTCGAGTTTCGCCCCCCGCAGCCAGACCACCGCACGTGCCAGGGCCGGGTCGTTGCCCGGCACCCTCGCCGACAGCAGGGCGTACGCGCACAACCCCGTCCGCCCGCCGTGCCGGGGATTTCCCCTGGGATACTCCCCCGCGGCCATGCCGTCGGAGGCCAGGCGCGCCTTGAGGAACGCCGCCGCCGCGCCCGCCGCGGCGTCCACGCCGGCCGGCGGGTCGACAGGCGTCTGGGCGCCCGCCGGGGCCGCCGCCGCCAGCATCAGCACGCCGATCCACAGCCGGCACGCCCGGGCGTCGGTCATTGGGCCTTCCACATCATCATGATCCGCGGCGTCTGCAGGTCGTCGATGAGTTCGCGGCTGACGCCCAGGCCCGCCGAACCTTCCTGGCCCCCGCGAAGCAACGCCGCCAGCGTCGGGCGGTTCTTGTAGACGATCACGCGCGGATCGCCCAGCCCGGCCAGCGCGCTCGCCCGCTCGATCGCCTCGTCCAGGTAGCCTTTGGCGTCCACCAGCCCCAACGCCATCGCTTCGTCCGGGCCGTACACCTTCCCGTTGAAGGGCTCGATCTCGTCCGTCTGCTTGGGTTCTCCGCCGTTCTCGACGACGACGGTCTGGGCGGCCTTGTGAGGCTTGAGCTTCTTTCCCCGCCCGTCCGTGACGACCTTCTCGAACCGCTTCTGCATGTCGTCCAGCCGGTCCTGGATGTGCGCCCGCTGACGTTCCGTGGGCGGGTCGATCGGGTTCATGGCCACCTTCCAGTCCTTGGCGTGGGTGCTTCGCATGAGGATGGGCTCGGCCCCGATCTTCTGGAGCGTGCCCCGGAGCGTCACCCACATCGCCAGCACGCCGATGCTGCCGGTGGTGGTGGTTTCCTCGGCGAGGATCTCGTCGGCCCCGGCGGAGATGTAGTACCCCCCGCTGGCGGCCAGCCCGCCCATCGACACGATCACCTTCTTGTCGGCCTTCTGCAGCCGCTGGACCTGGTTATGCATCTGGTCGGACTCGCTCACGCCGCCGCCAGGGGAGTCCACGCGGAGGACGACGGCCTTCACGTTGCGGTCGGGGCGAACCAGATCGCAGAAGGCCTCGAACCGCGCCGCCTGGGCCCCGTCAATCACGCCGCTGACGGTGTAGACCGCGATGGTCTGGTTCTGGGCCCCGTGCCGTGTCGTCTCGGTCTGGAACGGGGTGGCGATCGATATCGCCACCAGCGACAGCAGCGCCAGGTTCAGCAGGATCGAACCGACCAGGATCGCTCCCACGAACAGCCGCAGCAGGAACCGTCCGATGCCTCGCTTGCGGGGCGGCTCGGGCAGGACGATGGGTACGATGCGTTCGGGTGAAGGCGGCGGCGGGGGCGCCAGGGTTTCCGTCATGGTCCATCTCCTTATCCGCCCGCGGCGCGGGGGTTTTCAGTGTGCTATTTCATCATATATCAGGCGAAGAAGACAAACGTTTTTGTGGGCGGCGCCGGGGGAAGTTCCCTCACGGGTATGCATCCTCTCCTGTTTAGCGGGCGACGGAACGTCGCTCCTCGGGAAAACCCCTCGGCGGGGACACAAAACAACAAACGAAATCGAGAAGATGATTTCGTTTGTTGTTTTGTGTCCCCGCCGGGAGGTCTTCCCTGACGATGGACAGTCACCTCCCCACCCAATACGTCCTGTACTCCTCCATCGCCGACATCATCGCCTCGACATTCGCCAGCGGGGTAGGGGGGTAGACGCCGATGATCATCTCCAACCCCCCGGCCGGGGAGCCCAGCTTCATCACTTCCTCGCGAATGAGGTCGCGGACGTCGCCCGGGGAGCCGAAGGGCAGCACGCTCTGGCGGTCGACGTCCAGGCAGATGCACGCCCGCCCCTTCACGTGGGCGGCCAGGGCGTCGATCCCGTTGACCAGATCCTGCGGGTTGACGATGTTCACCCCGCTCTCGATCAGTTCGTCCATCACGTCCATGATGTACCCGTCGTGGTGCATTTTCACCAGCGAGCCCTTCCGCCGCGCCGGCTGGAAGATTCGCTGATACGCCGGCAGCAGATACCGGCGGAAGTACTTGGGCCCGAGGATGCTCGCCGTCTGCGTGCCCAGGTCGTCGGCGGTGTTGACCACGTCCACGCCGGCTTCGATCCGCGGCAACAGCGTCTGCTCCCAGTAGCCGATCACCTTCTCGATCAACGCGTCCAGCCGCGGGTCCTCCGTGGCCACGTCCATCAGGAAGTTCTCGAACCCCCGCAGGTAGAACAGCCGCATGAAGACGAACCCGTGATCGGTCCAGGCGTAGGTGAGTTCTCCGGCGGCGCGCTGGGCGGCGAGCCGGTCTCGGTCGGCCTGGGTGAACGGGGGGGCCTGCGGCGGCTGCCACGCCCCGCTCTCCATCGCCGACCAGTCCTCCAGCGGGTGGGCGATCACCTGCCCGTCGAAGCCGTCGATGTCGTACGCCCAGCGGCACCCCCAGATATCCGTGACTCGCTTCTGCTCGGGCGTTCGGACGTGGGCGTCGAAATTGACCTGCCCCTTGCGGAACCCCGGAAACAGCACCGGGTGCCTCAGGCACACCTCCTCCAGCGCCTCGCGATGCTCGCCCCAGTACGCCCCGTTCAGGGCCACGCACTGCGGGATCCATTCATGCCCCCGGAATGTGGCGTTCCGGATCGTATTCTCTCGTTCGCTCAGCGGCATGGTGTCAGGCCCTCCAATGCGGCGCCCTCGTTCCGATCAGAGCAGGCTGTCGAGTTGCGACGGCGTGATGTCGGCTTGGCGAAGAATCGCGCGTAGGGTTCCACGGTCCAACTCGCGGTGGTCCGGAACGGTGAGTGTGGTCGGCGGATTCGCACGGAAAAGGATCATGTGGCTGCCCCGTTGTCGATCCAAGGCGAACCCAGCCCGTTCGAGTGCGCGTACCAGCTTCCGGCCGGGAGACCACGGGCAGCTTGCTCATACCGCGACCACGTGGATGTCGAAGGTCTCATCGGGTATCGGCTGGCCGTGAGCTTTGGCGGTCTCGATCCACCCGTCAATGGCTTCACGGATGTTAGCGATCGCCTCGCCCTTGTCCTTGCCCTGGCTGATGCAGCCTGGAAGGCTCGGGCACTCGGCGACCCAATACCCGTCCTGTCCGCGATAGACGACGACTTCTCGCATGATCTGTATCCCTTGCGTTTATCTACCATCATTCTACCCCCGGGGAACGTGGCGGTCAAACGCTCTGCCCCGGGCCGTTTTCCCTCACGGCCGGCGAGGCCCCGGGCCGACAGGCTTAAGAGACGTTCTTTGCGGAGACCGATCATGGCCAAGCTGCTTACGGACAGCCAATATGCCGTGCGCGGGCGACTGATGGCGATCGACAACGCCGGGCCCGTGGGACCGTTGTTTACGCTGCGGATTCCCCCGGCCACCGGCGACATCAACCGGCCGGGCACGTACATCGACTTCGTCTTGCTGGACACCCACCGCAAGACGCTCCAGAAGCGAATCCACCTGGACGACGAGCTGGAGGTGATCATCCACGTGGCCACCGCCGCCCTGGACAGCGGCACGCGGGATGAGACGACGTTCGAGCTGTACCCGGCGGGCAAGAGCCCGCGGATCAGTTACTGCCGGCGGACGGTCGAGACGATCACGCCCGTCAACGGCAAGGTCGTCGAGAACGACGCCCACAACACCATCGTCGTCGACGCCGGCGTGCCGCTGGTGGTCTCGTTGCTGTCCTTCAAGCCCACCGACACCCGCAAGGTCAAGATCAACAGTTGGGTGACGTTCTGGCCCAGCCCGCCGACGCACGGGATTATTCTTGGCAAGCTATAGACTCGCGGGCCCGGCGGCTACAATGGAAGCAAAGAGAAGCGGGCCTATGGCGGCCTGCCGTGGCGTACACTTTTGGAGATCCAAACCATGACCCACATCAAGGCGACACTGTTGCGTTGGACAGGCAAGATCCTTCCGGCTCTTCCGCTCCTGCTGACCCTGGCGGCCCTGGGGCTGTTCCTGGCCGGCTGCGGCAGCGACCATCATCGCCATCACTAGTTCCCCAAAGACCCCGGCGCTGCCTCGAGCCTTCGGTCTCGGCCGCAACCAAAGGAGCCGGTAGCCAAGGGGAAACGGGAAACCGCCCAGAAAAACGGGACTCCGTACGGGGGCACACGGTTGCCGCTGGCGGGGGACCCGGCGGCGGCTCCCCTGCACCCCCTCCCCGGCCCACACACGCCAAAACAACGGTACGCCCGATTCCCGCGCGACTTGTCTTTCCGTTTCTTTCTTTTGGGGGGGGCGATCGAAAAAGAAGCCGGCGATCGCGAGGATCGCCGGCTCATGCGGATTACTGGTTTTCGTCAGCCCGGAACGGTCAGACCATGTCCTTGAGGGCCTTGAGGGCGCGGACCTTGACGACGTTGCGAGCGGGCTTGGCCTTGAACATCACCTCTTCCTTCGTGAAGGGGTTGATGCCCTTGCGAGCCTTGACGGCCGGCTTGTGCTGGACGGTGATCTTCATCAGCCCGGCCACGGCGATGACGCCCGGCCCGTTCTTGCCGACCTGCTTCTTGATCACGTCGGCCAGCGCCGCGAAGCAGCAGCCTACCTGCTTCTTGGTCAGCCCCGTCGCCTCGGCGATAGCGGCTACGATCTGTCCCTTCGTCAACGGTTTCTTTGCCATTGTCATGCTTCCTTTCATCACGAATGACCCATATGTACCCGGCCGATGCCTCGGCCACTGCGCATGTCCTACACCACACCCGCCCGCGGGGCAAACAAAAAACACTGTTTTTTTCGACTATTTTTCTCCCTACCCCCCTCGGGTGTTTCACCGAGGGCTTGTTTTCCAGTCTCAAGGCCCTCCCGGGCCTCGAAAACGGCCATTTTTCGGGGCGATTCCGGGCCTTTTCCCGTACCGGTTCCCACCCGCCCGGGCGCGGCATTGGGCGGCATTGCCGGCGCACTCCGTCCTTGCTTCCGCCCGCCGGGGCGGCGATAATCTTCTTCGTCACGGGGCGTAGCTCAGCTTGGCTAGAGCGCCTGCTTTGGGAGCAGGAGGTCGCTGGTTCGAGTCCAGTCGCCCCGAGTCTTCGCCCGAAGGGCGAAAACCAGAGCAAGGAAGTCCCGGCACGCCGGGAGTCAGCCCTTCACGCGGCGGGAGCGCCCCGATGGCCTGCCTGTCTGACTCGCGGGGGCTTGGCAGGGGGTTGTCAATCGGGCAGGGCGCGAGGGACGTATTGCCGTCCGATCGCCGCCAGGGCGGCCCCCATGAGGGCGCCGGCCAGGGTAAAGGCGAGGTAGCAGGCGATGATGAACGTCTTGGCCTCTTCCAGGTGATGGGTGCAGATCAGGGCCGACAACGGAGGAAGCAGGGTCGAGCCGATTCCAATCCCCGCGCCGATCAGCACGCCGTCCAGCACGGTGGCCGGGCCCGCTGGGCCGCGGTGCTTGCCCAGCCAGGCGTTCACGCCGTAGCGGTTCAGAAACGCCGCCACCGGAGAGCCCACCAGCAGGCACAGCCCGAGGCGCAGGAGGTAGACCTCGCGGAAGGGGATCGTCAGCAGCAGGACGGCGAACCAGGCCGCGGTGGGCACGGCGCAGAAGCCCGCCCCGATCCAGCCGGCGTGCCGGATGTACAACTCGCATACACGTTTCATAGCCGCGTCTCCCATGCTCCAGGCCGGCCCGGCGGCGGGTTAGTCCGGGCCGCTCCGGAGGCGTTCCAGCAGATCCGGATAGAGGGCCTTCCAGGCCTCGTACCCGCCATACACCACTCGCACCCGGGGGTGCCCCGCGTCGGCGAGGCGATAGCCGGCCTCGAAGGAGAAAATCCCCGTCGTGCACATCAGGATCACCTCCCTGTCGCGGGGAATCTCCCGGAACCGTTTCTCGATGCCGATGTGCGACCAGAGCTTCGCCCCCGGAACCCCCGGGGCGATCATCCGCTCGTATCGCAGGCGCAGGTCGATCAGGAACGCCCCGGCGATCCGCTCGGCCGTCAGGTGCTCGGGCGGCAGCCAGGCCAGCCCCTCGGGATCGCCGCGAAGCACCCGCTGGAGGGCCCAGAGGAAGTACTTCACGTCGGCGGCTACCGTCGTCGCGCCCATGCTGACCCGCACGGTGGAGAGGGCGTCGGCCTCGGAGAGCCCCATGCCCAGCAGGACGTGGGAGGGCTCGATCCGGTCGGCGGTGCAGGCCGATCCGATCGACACGGCCACCTGGTGGCAGTCCAGCCCGGCCAGGATGCTCAGCCCGCTCTTGCCCGGAAAGGTCGCATTGACGGAGCCGGGCATCTGCCAGCCCTCGGGGGCCTCGTTGATGCGGGCAGAGGGGTAGAGACGACCGATGCCGTCGATCATCATCTTTCGCAGCGCCGCCAGGCGAGGGTGTTGGCCGTCCATCCCTCGCGCGGCCAGGTCGGCGGCCGCGCCTAACCCGACGATCTGGTGCACGGCCTCGGTCCCGGTTCGCATCCGCCGCTCCTGGTCGCCGCCGGCGATCAGCGGCGTCCACCGGGCGTTGCCCCGCCAGTACAAGGCGCCCGCCCCCTTGGGCCCGTTGATCTTGTGGGCCGTCAGCGTCAGGAACTCGCAGCCCAGATCGTCCACCCGCGTGGGAATCTTGCCGAACGTCTGCACGGCGTCGGTGTGGAAGGGGACGCCGGCCTGGCGAGCGAGGGCGGCGATCTCCCCGACGGGCTGGATCGCGCCGGTCTCGTTGTTGGCGTGCATGACGGACACGAGCACGGTGTCGGGGCGGATCGCGTCGGCGAGGGCGCGGGGGTTCACCCGCCCGTCGGCGCCGGCGGGCACGTAGGTCACTCGCCCGCCCAGTTTCTCCACCTGCCCGCAGGCGCCCAGGACCGAGTCGTGCTCGATCCGCGTGGTGACGACGTGCCCGCCCCCCGCCGCCGACCAGACGCCCTTGATCACCGCGTTGTTGGCCTCTGTGCCGCCGGAGGTGAAGTAGAGGTCCTCGCTCTGGCAGCCCAGCAGGGCCGCCACGGAACGGCGGGCCCGTTCGACCGCCCCGCGTGCGGAGCGTCCGGCGATGTGCAGGGAGGAGGGGTTGCCGTGCGTATTCTTCAGGCAGGCCGCCATCGCCCGGCGGACCTGGGGGGCCAGGGGCGTCGAGGCGTTGTGATCCAGATAGGTTCGGCGCGGCCAGAGGGGCATGGGCAGGTTCCTCAGAAAACGCCTGGGACAAAACGGTATCGGACTCTCTGCATGTATTCTCGGTATTCCGGGTCCCGGGCCAGGAATCGTTCTTCCAGGATCGCCCGGTAGACGTAGCAGCCCGACGAGGCCAGGAAGATCAGCACGTTGGGCCAGTACAGGTTGCCCGCGACGTAGCCGATACGCCAGAGGATTTCCGTCAGGTACATCGGGTGGCGGACGAGGCGGTAGAGGCCGTGCGTCTTGACCTGGCGGACGGCGATGAGGATGCCGAAGCTCCGCCCCAGGTTCAGCAGCGACAGGGCGCCCAGGGCCATCGCGGCGATCATGAACCCCGCGGGCAGGGCGGGTGGGCAGGGGGTGGGGTGCTTGAAGAACGCGATGCCCGAGAAGAACGCCACGAGCGCGACGGCCTGGTGGAAGACCCCGCGGTCGATCGCGACGTGCCTGCGGCGGATGAGGATCAACGTCAGCATCACGACGTTGTTGACGGCGAAGGCCGCCTCGACGAAGTCGAACGCCCCCGCCTGCCAGGCCTCCCACGCCTTCACGGCCGCGTACCGCCCCAGCGCGACCACCAGGAACACGTTGACCATCAGCGAGCCATGGCGGCGGATGACGCGGGCGAGGAAGTCCTTCATGGCCGGCCTCCCATCACGTTGTGCACGCAGGCGGGCACGAGTCGGCCGTCGGGTTGCGGATAGGCGTTGCAGCAGCGGCGGACGCGGGCCAGGTCGAACGTGTCGGCGTCCTGGAAGGCGTGGATGAAAACCGACTTGATCCGTCGCTGGGCGACGGTGAAGGCCTGACGGGCGTCGAAACACGCGCCGCTCATCTCGCCCAGGATGTTTCGCAGCGTGTCCAGGACGGCCTGGGCATCCGGGGCCGTGCCCGCCGGGCCGCTCCATAAGTCGTACACCATGTCCTTGAGCCGCTCGTGCTCCTCCTCGTCGAGCCCGAAGACGGTCCGGTTGCTCAGCGAGTCCATCAGCCCGTCGGCCTGCACCAGGCGGTTGACGGGGGCCCTGCCGCCCCCGTCGAGCATGAGGTAGTACGCCAGCGAGAAGCACAGCGGATGGCTGCAGGGCAGGGGGGCGAAGTCCTCCGTCGCCACCTTCCCCGTGCCGCCCAGCAGGCCGATCACGTCGGGGATCGTCAGGCGATCCTCGCGTCCGGGCATGCCCTGGGCCCGCCCGGCGAACGCCACCGGCTGGATCATCAGACTTACCACGTGCCGGTGCGAGAAGACGTAGTCGAGGATCGGCCCGAGCTGTGGCTCGTTCACCCCGCCGGCCAGCGTCACCGTCAGCGACGTGGTCACCTCCGATTCGGCCAGAAGGTCCAGGATGCGGAGTTTCTGCGCCAGCAGGTCGCGGCCGCGGAGCGTTCGGTACACCCCGTCGTCGAAGCCGTCGAACTGAAGCGACACGACGGCGTTCCGGGCCGCCAGGGCGGGCAGGAGTTGCGGATTCCGCAGCAGCGACAGCCCGTTGGTCGAGACGCTCGCGCGGACGATCGCGGGGCGGCGGGCCAGTTCGTCCAGGAACTCGAGGATCCGCGGGTGCACCAGGGGCTCGCCGCCCGAGAGGGTAAGGATATCGACCTGCCGCTCGGCGCGGATCAGCCCGTCGAGCAGGCGGCGGAATTCATCGAGCGACATGTCCCAATCCCGCCCGGCGGAGGCCAGGCAGACGGGGCAGTCCAGGTCGCAGCGGGCGGTGATCTCGACGATCGGCATGCACAGGTGCTGCTCGTGCCGGGAGCACATCCCGCAGCCTTCGGGGCAGGGCTTGGAGGCCTGGCCGGCGAATTCGAGCGGCGCCCACGCGGGCTTGACGAACCGCTGGGCGCGGAGGTACTGCTCGACGTCGCCGTGGACGAAGGTTTTTTCCCGCCCGTCCTTGGCGGGTATCACCTGCCGGCACCGGCCGCAGACGGAATGCGTCATGCCCAGGGTCTTCATGCGCGGGGCCTCACGGAGATGAAGAACTCGCGGAATTGGCGCCACCGCGGCGGCTTGTGCATGCACTCGGCGAAGCCCCGGCAGCTCGTCCAGCACTGGGCGCAGGACTTCGTCCGCTGCACCTCCAGCAGCCGCCGGTGCAGGAGCTTGACGTCGTCGGTCAGGATATTGCCCACCGGTTCGTCGAGCGTCTCGGTGCAGCGGGCTACCTGGCCGTGGTTGTTGATGTTCATCAGCAGCCGCCCGGTCTGGCAGTCGCCGATCCCGCCGACGGCGATGGCGTTGTCGAACTGCTCGAGGTAGCTGGTGAGCGTGATGAACTCCGGGTACTTGCGTTTCAGGGCCAGCAGGTGTTCGGTGACGCGGGCGCCGGGCAGGCGGGGGTTCTTCGTCCCGCGGTTCCAGGAGTAGAGGTTCACCATGTACGTCACGCCGATCTGGCGCGACAGCAGGATCAGCGGCTCGACGTCCTCGAGGTTGTCGTCCATCAGGACGCTGATCATGTGGACGCGGTTGCGTTTGTCGGGCCGGTTCTTGTGCAGCAGCTCCAGCGCCTTCACCGCGCGGTCCCACGCCCCCTGTCGCCCCCGCTGGGCGTCGTGCCGGGCCGGGTCGGCGTAGTCCACCGACACCGAGATCTCCTGCAACCCCGCCCGCAGGATCGCCTTGGCCAGAGCGTCGTCCACGTACCAGCCGTTGGTGATCAGAATGGGGAAATGATTGGCCTTGTTCAGGACGGCGATGACGTCGGGCAGGTCCTCGCGGATCAGCGGCTCGCCGCCGGCCAGGGAGATGATCAGCGTGCCCAGGCGGTTGAGCCTGGCCCCGATCAGGCGGATGTCGTCGAGGGACAACTCGTGCGTCTTCTGATACTCGGGCTTCCAGAAGTCGCAGATCTGGCACTCGAAGTTGCACCGATAGGTCACCTGCAGGTTGCAGTGGAGCATCCGCTTGAGCAGCAGGTTCCGCGAGAGCCGCAGGCACCGGTACTGGTAGTGCAGTTCCTTTTGCAGCGCGGTCAGCATGGTGTGGTCCTCCAGCTCGCCAGTTCCCGCAGGGCGGCCAGCGGCCGCCGCTGCAGCAACGACAGGGCCATGTGGCAGAAGATACGACAATTCCCGCGCCCTTCGCAGGTCCGGGCGTGCGCCAGCCTCGCGCGCGTGAGTGTCCGCCGATAGCCGCCGGCGTCCTTGACGCTCACGCGTTCGCGGGGGCGTTCCAGGCAGGGCAGGTTCACCGCGCCGTCGGGGCGGATGGTGGGCATGAGCAGCGGGTGGCAGGTGTAGTCGCGCCCGTCCCGCAGGCCGCGGAGATAGGGCAACACGCCCAGCACGCCGGCGCCGGCGGCCTTGGCGGCGATGGCCTCGTCCATCAGGGCGACGAATCGCTCGTTGCCGATCAGCCCCGGGTGCACCGCCGTGCCGACGATGTGTGGGGAGACCTGGAACATCAGCTTATGACTGACGGCCAGCCGCAGGACGTCGGAGACGTCGTCGAGGTTGTCGGCCATCGCGACGGCGGACAGGACCAGTTGGCTCTTGTATCGCCCGCGGTTGGCGAGGGCCCAGTGCAGGGCCTCCAGCACGTCGTGGGCGGCGTGCGGGGGGCCGCCCAGGATCCCCGCCAGGCGGGCCCGATCCAGCGAGTCGACGCTCAGGACCAGCACGTCGGACAAACGCATGAGGTCCGGGCGTTGCGGCAGGCCGGCGCCCTTGGTGTTCAGCACCGTGCGGAAGCCCACCCGCCGGGCGTGCGAGAGCAGTTCTTCCAGATCGCCCCGGCACATCGGCTCGCCGCCGGTGATGTCCAGCGTGTCGCTGTCGGGGCGCAGCAGGTCGATCAGCTCGCGGGCCTGGCCGGTGGAGAGTTCCTCCACGAGATCCTCCTTGAAGGGCCGCCCCTGCCCGTCGCTGCAATAGCGGCACGCCAGCGGACAGCGGTGGGTGAGGTAATAGGAGAACAGGAGCGGCCGCCGGGGCGTTCGCCCGGCCGCCAGGCTCGCGAGGTTCCGCACGTAGTTGGCCAGAAAGCCCATCAGGCATACTCCCTGCCCTTGAGGGGTTTGGCGGGCACGCCGCCGACGGTCAGCCCGTCGGGCACGTCGGCGACGACCACGCTGCCCAGCCCGGTCGTGACGCCCCGACCGACCGTCACGCCGCTGCGAACGATCGACCAGCCCCCGATGACCGAGCCCTTGCCGATTCGCACGCGGCCGACGCGGAAGGCCGCCGTCGTGTACTCGTGCGCCAGCAGCCGGCAGCCGATGCCCAGGAAACAGCCGTCCTCAAGCTCGATCAGCCGCGGATAGAACGCGTCGAGGAATACTCCGGGGGCGATGTAAACTCCCCGGCCGATCCGAACGCCCATCAGCCGGTAGAGCCTCACGCGGACCCAGGAGGTCAGCATCCTGCCGATGACGAGCATCGCGACGTACCGCAGGCCCAGGGCGAGGTTCGCCAGCGGGCCCGGCAGGATGACGGCGCAGACGCCGTAGTTCTCGCGGCGCGGGAGAACGAAAGGCTCGCGGCGGTCGCCGGCCCACCAGTCGCGGAAGGCCCGTTTCTCGCTCTTGATCCGGCGGCGGTCGTCGTCACTCAACATGGAATCGCTCATCCTGCATTCGGTAGAAAAGGTTGTACGTGCAGGCGGGCACGAGCCGCCCCGGCTCGGCTGGCACCAGGTCCGGGCACATCATCGCACGCGAACAGTCGAACGTGTCTTCGTCCATGTGGGCGTGGAGGTAGACGGTGCGGACGGCGGACTCGGCGGTCCGCTGGCGGTCGAACGCCCCCAGGGCCTGCCCGGGCGGATAGAGCCGCTCCACCAGCGCCCGCAGCGCCCGCAACGGCCCGTCGCGCCCGTCGGCGTACAGCCGGTTGACCGCGTCGGTGAAGAACTCCTGCCCCGCCACGGGCCTGACCAAGTAGGACTCGGCGATCAAGCCCCCCAGCCGTCCACGATCGGAAAACCGCGTGAAGGGCAGCATGCCCGCCTCCGTCTTCAGGGCGTAGCAGATCAGGTAGCACAGCGGGTGGGCCGAGGGCCTCGTGATGAAGTCGTCGAACTCCAACTCCCCGCCGGTCTGGCGGCAGACGATGCGGGCGGCCTCGTCGACGGGGATGTGCTCCGCCCGGCCGAACCGACCGCCCCCCTGGCCGGTGTACGTCATCGTCTGCACGGTCAGGCTCAGGATGTTCTCGTTGTCCCGCATCAGCGTCCAGAGCCCGCCGACGGCGTCCTCGTTGGCCCCGCGAACCATCACGTTCAGAAGCGTCATCCGCACTCCGGCGGCCGTCAGGTTGTCGATCGCCCTTCGCTTCGCCGCCACCACGTCCTGCCCGTGCAGCCGCCGGCTCACGTCCGCGTCGAACGTGTTGAACGAGAGGATCACATACACGTTGCGGTCGGCCAGTTCGCGGCAGAGGGCCTTGTCTTGGGCGAGGCGCAGCCCGTTGGAGTTCATCGTCACCCGCCCGATCTCCGGGCGGCGGCCGCAGTCGAGGATCTCCAGGATCCGCGGGTGCAACGTCGGCTCGCCCCCGGTGACGTTGATGAGATCCACGCGCCCGGAAGCCTCGACGATCCAGTCCACGGTCCGGCGCATCTCCTCGACGGGCATGTGGTAGATGCGGTCGGCCCGGTTGTAGGTGAAGCAGATGGGGCACCGAAGCTCGCACGCGTTGGTGACCGACAGCACGGGCAACTGGCAGGGCGAGGCGTGGAACGCGCACGGGCCGCAATCGTGCGGACACCCCCGCGCCGGGGCGTGCGAGGCCGCCAGCGGCGAACGGTCGGGCATCGGCTGGAGCAGCGACTTGAGATACCAGTCCTTGTCCGCGGCGATCAGGGCCGGGGGGTTCTCGCACGTCGGGCACAGGCTCTGCTGCCAGACCTGGGCGCCCCGGAAGAACACCCGCGCGGGCACGACCTGGCGGCAGCGGCGGCACATGCCGCGGACGGTGGTGAAGTAGGTGTAGTCCCGTTCGTCCAGCCGCGCCATGGCTAGGCCCCTCCTTCGGCGAGGGGCCTGTGGAGTTCCGAGAACAACACCCGCAGGTCCGCCGGGCTGCAATAGTCTTCCAGGGCCACCGGCCGGGCCAGGCAACCCCGCCCGGCGGCGACGAGCCGCCCGCCCGCGGAGGCCTCGCCGTGGAAGGCCACGCCGTCGTCCCGGAAGCTGACGACCTCGACGTCCATGCGGAGACTCTCCCCCGGCCGCAGGGGAGTGTGGAACTCGACCCGCTCGAGGCGGACGAGCAGGCCCATCCGCGTGAAGTCGGAGGACAGCACGATGAGCCAGTTGCCCAGTTGGAAGAGACTTTCCATGACGAGGCTTTCGGGCAGGGCCGGCGGGGCGCCCCAGGGGCTCTTCAGGCTGTACTCCTCGAAGGAGACGGCCTTGACGCCTGCGATGCGTTGGCGCGCCTGCCAGGAGAGGATCCTGTCGACCATGCGGAACTTCATCAGATGCCCCCGTCCACGAAGAGCGACTGGGCGTTGACGTAGCCGGCTCGGTCGCTGGCCAGGAAGGCCACCAGTTCGGCCACCTCCGCCGGCTCGCCCGCCCGGGAAAGGCAGCAGAACTCGTTGTACTTGTCGCGTTGCTTGGGCGGCACGTTGTCGCTGACCCCGCCGGTCAGCATGCCGGGCACGACGGCGTTGACGCGGATGTTGTACCGCCCCAGCTCCCGGGCCAGGGAGAGCGTGAACCCCGTCACCGCGCTCTTGGCCGCCGCGTAGTGCACGGGCACATCGAGCACCCGCATGCCCGCCCGCGACCCCATGTTAATGATGCCCCCGCTCCTGCGACGGATCATCCCGCGGGCGAACGCCTTCGTCACCAGGAACATCCCCTTCACGTTCACGTCCATCATCTGGTCCCAGTCCTTCTCCTCGATCATCGCGAAGGGCATCACCTGCGTGACGCCGGCGTTGTTGACCAGAACGTCCACGGGCCCGACCTCGTCCTCGACGGCCTTGGCGGTCGACTGACACGCCTTGGCGTCCAGCACGTCCAGCGGATACGCCCTCACCAGCCGCCCGTCGGCCCGGCACTGGGCCTCCAGGGCTGAGGCCCGCTCACCGTGCGAGTGGAACGAAAACGCCACCCGCGCCCCTTCGCGCGCCAGCACCCGCACGATGGCCGACCCGACCGCTCCGCTGCCGCCCGTCACGAATGCCGTCTTGCCCTCAAGCATCGACCGCCTCCTGTTTCTGCGCCACCTTGCGCTGGATGAGATGCACGAACACCCCCACGTTCAGCACCGACGGGACCTCGATCTTCTTGAGCCCCGGGCGGAACTTCTCCGCGGGCACTTCGGGCAGGGCCTTCTTGAGCTCCTCGAGCGCCTCGGCCGTCAGGAGCCCGTCGCGTTCGTATTGCCCGTCGGGGATTTGCTCCGTCGCCTGCCGCTCAAACTCGTCGGCCTCGATCGTGATGCCGAAGGCCTCCTCGATCAGGAAGCTGAGGTCGAGCAGGTCGATGGACTCGGCCCCCAGGTCGTCCATGAGGTTGCTGGCCATGGTGACCTGCTCGGCCCGGGCGCCGGTGACCTCGCGGAGCAGGGGCAGGAGTTTCTCGAACGTTTCTTGTTCCGTCATAGCCTCACCTGTACTCCACAATGTGCTCGATAGCCTTTCGCCGCGGGGCCGGCGGCTGTCCGACCGGATGGCCGATCGCCACCAGGCACGTCGGCTCGAACCCCGCCGGCAGGTCCGCCGCCTGCC
>JAPLNA010000205.1 GCA_026693065.1 Planctomycetota bacterium | reverse complement strand
GGAGTCGATTCAACTCCCGGCAGGCCTCTCGAAACAGTTCGCGTTCCATCGCTGGTCTCCTTGCTTGGCAAAGCCGAAGAACAGTATGGGCGCGAACTTTTCGTGGCGCAAGGGGTTAAGTGTGATGGCGCATAATGTTGACCGCAGGGGGATGATCTTCATAGGCTCGATGACGTCCGTTGGGCCGATCCCCCGGCAGTGCCGGGGCTTGTTCCGTTCCCACAGACGACTCACGCCCCGAACTTTTCCAGTTTGCCCGCATGGGTCAGGGCCAGGGCGATCAGGTGGCAGGCGGGGATGGTGCCGATCTGGCCGGAGCGGCAGGAGACTTCATCGAAGTGCCTGCCGTCGCCGCCGCGCAGGTGCGGGCCTGCCAGGAGAACGGGCACGGGGTGCCAACTGTGGGCCTTCATGCTGGGCGGGGTGGAATGGTCGCCCGTGACGAGCAGCACGTCGGGCCTGGCCGCCAGCAGGTGCGGCAGGGCGGCGTCCATTTCCTCGATCCGCTGGATCTTGGCGGCCAGGTCGCCGTCTTCGCCGGTCTTGTCGGTGTACTTGAAGTGGGCGAAGACGAAGGTATGGTTGGCCATCGCCTTGCCGGCCTCGATGCAGACGTCCTTGGCGGTCGTGGGGGTGGCCGCCACGCTCATGCCCACCAGCCTCGCCACCCCGCGGTACATCGGGTAGCCCGCGACGGCGGCCGGGTTGAGCTTCGTCCGCTGCGCGAACGTCGGCCAGGCGGGGTATTTGGCGTACCCGCGGGCGAGAATCATGTTGGCCTTGGGCTCGTCGGCGAGAATCTTGTGCACCTGTTTGAGGACGTCGTCGACGATCTTGGCGGTGCGGGAGTTCTCGTGCGGCGGCCGCACGGGCGAGAGCGGCGGCACGCCCAGGGTCTGGGGGTCCGTCTCGCCGACGTTCTCGTCCAGCCCGTCGCCGCGGAGGACCATGAGGGCGCGATGCTCAGCCTCGGTCTCGAAGAGAACCTCCACGCCGACGGGGCACTTGAGATTGTCGCGGATCTTCTGGAGAACGCGGCGATTGACGTCGTCGCCGATCCGCCCGGCCCGGCGGTCGGTCACGTTGCCGACCGCGTCCAGAGTGCAGAAGTTCAGCCTCGCCGCCACGTCACGCTTTTCCAGGGGGAACTCCAGCCCGAGGGCCCCGAGTACGCCTCGGCCGACCTGGTAGATCAGCGGGTCGTAGCCGAAGAGCCCCAGATGCCCGGGCCCGCTGCCGGGGGTGACGGCGTTGGCGACGGGCACGTGCAGCCCGAGGGCGCTCCGGGCGGCGAGGGCGTCCAGGTTGGGCGTCCGCGCCTGCTGAAGGGCCGTGCCCTTGCCGCCGTTGTCCACGTCCCCCACGCCGTCCATCACGAGCATGACGATCCGCGTATCCGTCTCTTTCGCCAGGGAAGCGATCAATTCACCGTACGTGTCCTGCATGGGAGTTTCCTTTCCGCCCCGCATCCTCGCGGGCGAGGGGGAAATGTAACACCGCGGGGGGCTTTTGTCCATGGGCGGGGGCATCCCTAGCTGGCGGCGGGCGGAGCAGTTGCAGCCGACGGGGGTTCCGGCCGGAAGTTTTTTGGCGAGATTTGAGGAAAATCACTTGTCAAGGCCGGGCGGTTCGATACAATCAGTTAGGTATGTGTTTGGGAGGCAATTAGGATGAATACCAGGCGGAATATTGAGCCCCTCGGGGGTAACGAGGCGATCCGGTCGCCGATGCTGGCACAGGCGTTCGCAATGCTCTCCAACCTGCCGCCGGACTATCTGGCGGCCATGCTCCCGGTGCTCTCGACCTACGCCCCCTCGCCGGCGGTCGCCCGGGCCGGGCGGGAGGATCGGCGGGGGGAACTGACGATCCATTGGCGGAAGGGGCGGGGGAGGTAGCGTCAGGCGGTTTTCTCGGCGGGGGGTTTGTGGGCGGACTTGGCTTTGTGGGCTTTCGAAACGCCCTGGAGGGCGGCTTGGGCATCGCGGGCGAGGTCGTCGGCCGAGCCGGCCGGGGAGTAGTAGCGGCGATACACGTCCTGGTAGAGGCGGAGCTGCTCGTCGGGCCCGGCCTGGAGGAAGGCGGCGACGGCGGCGGCGAAGAGGCGTTTCTTGAGCACCCCGAGGCTCTCGGCCACGCGGTCCAGATCGGCCAGCAACTCGGCGGGGACCTCGCCGCCGATGTGCCGGAACGAGGATGACGACTTTTTCTTGCTCATGCAACCGATTCTACCACAGCCGGTTGTATCTTGACAAGGGGCAATTCTCAAGTTTTCTCAAGATTGTCGTTGACGAAGCGAAGAATCGCGATAGAATACTTGAGAATACTTGAGAAAACTTGAGAAACGTGCAGAAAAGAGCGGAACGGATCGCGGCCGGAGGAAAGGCCCGGCCCGGGGGCCCAGCGGGGTGAGAGATGGAACCCAAGGAAACGAATGAGACGGGCGGACGCGGACGGGGGACGGAAAGCGCCCAGAGTCAAGCCGGCCGGATCACGCCCCGGGATCTGGAAGGGATGCGGAGGCGGCATGGGGGAGAGCCCCTCGCCTGCCGCTCCTGCGGGTGGCAGGGGGAGGCCGGTGAGTGTGAGGTCGTTCCGGTGCACCGCGCCCTCGGGGCCTACGCCCTGCCCGGAGCCGTGTGGCGAGGGCCGATGCGGGAACTCTGCCCTGCCTGCGGGGACGAAGCCCTCGAGCCGGCGCGATGGTGCCCGGAGTGTTGCGGGTGGACCTGCCTGTGCGAGGGCGAGGGGCAAGAAGGTAACGAAGAACGCCCCGGCCCGTGAGGGTGCGGGGATGGGAGATGAGCGGATCGTCAGAGGTCGGAGAGAAGAACCATCAACAACGAGGAAAGGAGTCGGCGTCATGGACAAGCACGTATGCCCGGTTTGCAGGCAGGACACGAAGGGAGGGACCTACACCGGCCCGGTGGGGCACTCGGTGGTGATCCAGGCTCGGCGGCTGCCGGCGGCGGAGGTCTGTTTGGAGTGCTTTATCATCGCCCATATACCGCGGGACTACGAGCGGCGGGAGAGGTACGAGCACGGCAACGCCACGCGGCGGCCGCTGACGGGGGTGGAGTGGATGGACGGGGGCGTCTGCCGGATGCACGGGGCCCCGGCGTTCGTGTTCCTGGGCGAAGTGCGGCTGCGGTAAAGGAGACCGTCATGGAGAACCAACGGACGATGCAGGTGGAGTACGTGAAGGCCGGCGACCTGAAGGCCGCCGAGTACAACCCGCGGACGATTTCCCGGGCGGCGTTGCGGGCGCTGGTGAAGCTGCTGGACTCGCACGGGTTCGTCGAGCCGGTGGTGGCTCGTCGGGAGGACGGCTTGGTGATCGCGGGGCACCAGCGGCTGCGGGCCAATGCCATGCGGCAGACGCCCGACGAGCGAGTGCCCGTGGTGTTCCTGGACGCCCTGGGGGACGCGCAGGCGAAGGCGTTGAATATCGCGATGAACAATCCGGCCGCCCAGGGGCGATACGACGCGGCGATGGTGGGGCGGCTGCTCGAGGAGATCGAGCAGGCGGGTCTGGACGTGGCGGCCGTCACGGGCTTCGACGACGAGGAGGCCCGCGACCTGATGGCCGCCTGCCAGGAGCCGGCGGAACTGGCCCCGCTGGAGTCGCCCCAGGAGGCCGGGCCTCTCGAAACGCCCGAGGAGGTCGTGGTGATCCTGGAGATGTCGACGGCGACGTTCGCCCGCGTTCGCGGTGAACTGGACCGCCTCATCACCGGCTCGGACGTGGCCT
>JAPLNA010000204.1 GCA_026693065.1 Planctomycetota bacterium | reverse complement strand
TCGCCCCCGCCCCGCAAGGCGCGCCCGGCGAAGGCCTCCGCCGGATGTGGCAACAGCACATGCAGCATTCCGGCCAGGGCGCCATGGGCAAGGGCCCGCAGGCCCAAGCCGGTCAGCGTCCCGGCCCGATGGGCCCGGAGCGCATGCAGCCAGGCCGCCAGGGCCCCATGGACCAAGGCCCCCGCGCCCACGCCATGATGCCCCAGGGCAAGAAGCCCGAACAAGGCAAGCCTGAGAAGGCCTTCAAGCCCGAGCAGGGCAAGCGACCCGAGGCCGTACGCGAACCCGGCCTGGCCAAGATCCAGACCGACCTGTCGGCCCTGGCCAAGGAACTCCGCGAGATTCGCCGTGACGTGACGGCCCTTCGAGCCGAGGTGGGCCAGATGAAGCAGGCCATCGGCCGTCCCTCCGCCCCGCCGGCCGACAGGCCCGGACCCGGACGCGGCATGATGGGTCGAGGCCGACCCACTCCGACCGATCCGGCTTCCGAATCCGAATCCGACGACGACTGACAACACTCCGCTGCGCTGTACCTGAAGCAGCTTGCACCCGCGAATTCCTCCTCGCGGGTGCGGCTGTTTTAAGCCCGCCCCGCGTCCGCCATGGCTGACTCATCCCCAGTTTCGATCCGTGGGAAAGTGAAGGGCAGGCATTTTCGATGACCCTGTGATAAAGGCCGCGGCTATGTCGCGCGAGCAGCCGCGGGGGGTCCCGCCCCCCGTGCCCCCCGGGATTTTTCGCCTTTTCGCCTGCCGGCAGGCCCGAAAGCGTAAAATCCCCGGGGGTGGCGGGGGGTGGGCCCCCCGCCTGGCCCCACAGGGCGGCAGGCGATAGAGAACACACATTGGGGCAGGAGGCTGGACTCCGGCTGGAGATTCCGCACTGCACTGTTGAAAGGAGTTCCTGAAACTGGGGATGACTCAGCCGCAACGCCTCTTGCACGGCCCCGAGGGCGCGTCTATTCTGATGCGTGTCTGCCGGCGGGAGGTTTGCCATGAAGCGATATGGTTCGGTGATCCGCGTTCGCCCGGAGAAGCTCGCCGAGTACAAACGGCTGCACGCGGCGGTCTGGCCCAAGGTGCTGGCGATGATCGGCCAGTGTCACATCCGCAACTACTCGATCTACCACAAGGACGGGTATCTCTTCGCCTACTTCGAGTACCACGGCAGTGACTTTGCCGCCGACTCGGCGAAGATGGCTGCCGACCCGATCACCCAGCAGTGGTGGGCCCTGTGCGAGCCCTGCCAAGACCCCCTGCCCACCCGCGCCCCGGGCGAATGGTGGGCCACGATGGACGAAGTCTTCCACGTCGACTGAGGGCCAGTCCGTTGCGCCCGGGGAGGGCCAGGCGACGGCAAAGACGCCCTGGCGGGCGCCGGCGTCCCTCCCTCGCCCGTCCGGCATGGGGCAATCGGGCAGGTTCCCTTTTCTCAGTCGGGGTGGCCTTTTGACCGGGGGCGGGCGTAGAATCATGTCAGATGCCCGCGAGGCTCGCGGGATCCAAGTCAGGCACCTGTCCGTTCGGGAGACACGGGATGAGACATCGCCCTATCGGAATCGCGCTGCGGATGGTTGTTGTGGCGTTGCTGGCGGCATCGGCCGGGGGGTGCAGCAAAAAGGCGCCCCAAGAAGCCAACGACGCTTTGGACGCGAGCTTGAAGGCCCTGGCCAAAGGGGATTCCGCCGGTTTCGCCGGCGCGCTCGTGCCCGCCCAGAAGGACAAGGCATCCGCCTTGCCCGAGTGGCCCTTCTTCCAGGCCGTCAAGAGCCACACGATCGACAACGAGTTCGACACGGAGGTTACGGCCGAGTCAGCGAAAATCATGGCCACGATCTATCTCGACACCCAGGCCAAGAAGCACACGAACCTGGCGTTTTCGATGAAGAAGGTAGACGGGCAGTGGCGGATCGATCTGGACCAGACGATCAAGGACAAGAAGGCCACCGACGGCGCACGGGCGTTCCGTGAGGTCTACGAGTTCGTTCCCAAGACCCCGCCGACAGCGCCGTGACGGCGTGCCGGACACGGCCGGGCGTCGATGCCGAACGGACGTGAGGCCTACGTACCCTCCGAACCGGCCTTGTGCCCTTCGGGGTTATACTTCCGGCGGTGCTCTTCGAGGACCTTCTTGCAGTGGGCGTCGACCTCGTCGGCGGCCTTCAGAAGCCCGTCGAGCTTGACGCCTTTGAAGGCCTCCAGGTCGTCGAACAGCGTCCCTTTCGTCAGCGGCTCGACCGCCTTCCTGCAGGCGTCCAGGCGCTGCCCGTAGTTGAGGCAGTCGCTGGCAATGAGTTTCTCGTAATGCCCCGGCTCGTGGAATTTCTCCAGGATATTGAACGTCAACGGGCTCGCATGGACGGCCCGCGCGGGTTGGATCGCCGCCATGCCTTGTTTTTCCAGAGTGTCCGGCTGCCTCTTGTCGTTGGCCAGGAACAACGCGTGTGCCTCGCGCAACATCAGAACGTATGACTGCACGTTGGACACAATCGGACGCACCTTCGCCACGTGCCGGATGTACTGTTTGATCTGGCTTTCGCTGCCGACCTTGCAGTTGGCCCGGGCGTCGGCCAGAACCTTGTCGGCCTGGGCCATCTGTTTGTGCAGTTCCTCGAACTTTTTGGGGGTCGACTCCGTCGTGTTGTAGAGATTCTGCATGTAGATGAACATCATGCGGCGCCATTCGACATACGGGACATACCAGCCGGCGATCCCCTCGATCACCGCCCGCTGATTCCGGCTCCATTCCCCGATACCGCGTTTGTCCTCCACGTACCCGGTGGTGCTCCCGTTCTTATTGACCGTAATCGTTCCTTCCGCCTTCTGATACGCCCGCATCAGCGCCAGACACCCCGCGTCAAACTCCGCCAGCAGAGCATCGCACTTGCCCTGGACCTCCGCCGTGCCGCTGGTCTTGCCCGTAAGGCAGTCGTCGCCGGCCTGCTGGACCTCGCCGCGCCCCGTTTGCGGGTACAGATACTTGGCCATCAACGTCACCGTGGCGTTCCAGGCGTCGGTCATCTCCTTCGAGAAGCCATCATAGACCGGCATGCTGCCCGTGAGCCCGCCGCCGGCCGACCCGGCCAGAACCCCCGTCAAGGCCGCCACGATCAGAATGGATCTTGTCATTCGCATCGCTGTCTCTCCGTCCGTAGTTCCGCGCCGGCTAGAACGGCTGCGGATAGTTCGTGATGTACCAGCGTTTCTTTTCGACCCGCTTGAGGACGTGCGGCTTGGGGGAACCGTACTGCCGCCCCCGTTCGTCGAAGGCCTCCGTCTGCACCTGGGCCTCTTCCTCCAGCGGCTCGGAGGTCTTCTTGATCTTCGCCTTGTCGGCCTCGGTCAGGAATTTGGACTCCAGGCTGTCGCCCTCGTCGAACCCCTTGAGCACGTGGGTGAGGGCCTTGCCCACCTTCACCTCGCAGTAGAACGTCGCGAACCGATGTTGGTGCCACTCCCAGTGGTACATGCACAGGTCCAGCGCCTTGCCCGTCCCGCGCCGCGCCGGATCGATGCAGTCCAGATACAGTTTGTAGTTCTTCTCCTTGATGGCCTTGATGAAGATCTCCATCACCTTCTCCGGTGTGGCGTCGGGGGGCACTTCCTTGACGGTGTAGAAGGTGCTCTTGATCTCCTCGAGTTTGGCTTCCCCGGCGAACTGTCCGCCCTCGGGCCCGGCCGGGTCGGCCAGGGCGAACGTCCGCCCCGGCACGCGAATCGCCACCGGCTCCACCGTCCAACCCCATCGCACCGGCACGGTTTTCTTCTCGCCGGCCTCGGGCGACATCAACTGCACGCCGGAGATCTTCCCCACGAGCGTCCAGGCCAGGCCCTCGGGCACGTCCTGGTTGACGAATCGCCGGTATCGTTTGACGGCCTCGTACACTCCCAGCCACGCCCGGCCGGACAGGTCGACGTAGTAGTACCCCGTCGTTCCGCCGCCCACCCAGACGTACGGCGAGCCCATCTCGGTGAACTCGTTGCGGGGATACGCGAAGTCCTCGAGGACCACGTACCGCCCCGCCAGATCGTCGATGCCGACCTCCTCCTGCGAGGGGGACGGGAAGGCCTTCAGGATCGGATCCTTCGAGGCCTTCACGTTGGCCAGGAAGGCCTCCCACTGCCCCTTGGCCTGGGCCTCGAACAGTTCCACCATCTTCTTTTCGCTGTTACGATACGCCGTGGCGTCGGGGGCGACCTCCTGCGTCTGCCCCTTGCTGGCGATGATCGCCAGGCGGGCGCGTTCGGCCAGGGCGGCTACCTCCGGATGGTCCGGGTACTTCTGGCGCAAGGCCTCGATCCGCGTCAGGGCCTCCTTCTCGGTGAAACCCAGCGGGAAGGGCTGCCCGCGCATCCGTTTGACCTTGCCCTCGAAGTCGTCGAGGCGTTTGGCCGCCCCGCTCAACTCCTGCTTGCCGGGCCCGTCGGCGGCGGGCTTGTCCTTGGGCTGCGCCCCCGCCGGGGCCGCCAGGGCCAGTGTCAGCCCCATCACGCCGATCGCCCCCCGCACCGCCAGCCGCCTGAGTGTCCATGCCATGTGATTGTCCTTTCCTTGAACCCGGGCCGGCCATCCGCCACATCCGCCGCCCGAGTCCGTCTGAAATGCCTGCCGCTTAGGACGCCGCCGCCTGTGGGCGTAGTATAGCTGACCGGTGGGGTGAGGATTCAAGGTTTTTGTTGCCTCCTCTCTCGCCGGCCTGGATAATTTATCGAACCGGTAAGGAATATCATAGGCTGAGGGTCAGCCATGAGTTCCTGCCACGAGACCCCGGGAGTAACACGTCATGAAACAACTCGCGACAGCACTGGTAGTGGTTTGTGGGTTGCTGGCTGGAGGGTGCTCGGAGAAGAATCGTTCGGAGGGCGACAAGTCGGGCCCGAAGGCGGCGGCTCCCGCGGCGGGCGCGGCGCAGACCCCCTCGGCCCCGGCGGAGGTCAAGCCCGCCCTGACCCCGGCCCAGGCGTGGGTCAAGAGCGTCATGGACTGCTATGAGAAGGCGATGACGGACACGGTAGCGGCCCTGGAGGGCGACCCGGCGGCCGAGCAGGCCCTGCCCAAACTCCAGGCGATCAAGGGCAAGGCCGTCGAGGCCCTCGTGCCCCTCGGACGCCAGCGGGAAGAGATGAACGCCGCCACCCGGGCCCAGGCGGAGATGGCGATGTGGCAATCGCTGGAGGCCTTTCAGAAGAACGAGACGTTCCAGAAGTACCTCAAGTCGGCCAACGGCCCCTATGCCCTCGGCAAGGCCCAGAGCGATCCCCAGAAGGAAACCGCCGCCCTGGTTTCCGGCATGAACATCATTACCCAATATGCCCACTTCGAGGTCCTCAAGAAGCAGGCGCCCAAGGAAGCCGAGCGGCTGGGCATCAAGTAGGCCTCTCCCGGCAAGGGCGACCTCACGCGGGCGTTTCCATCTCCGCCGTATCCGCCGCGCCGGCCCGGGCCGCCTCGCGGCGGATACGGCATCGGAGGCGGGTGTATACCGAGGCCAGGTACAGCAGCATCGCCAGGGCGACCAGGTATTCCTTGAACTCCCCCGAGGGTTTGCTCAAGGCCATGCTGAGGTAGGCGTCTTTGGGGAAGTAGGGTTTCAGAGACTTCATGTTAATGACGGCGGCGGGCAAGGTCGACAAGGCCGCCATCGCCGAGACCAGGCACATCGCCGGGGTCGGAAGCACCCAGTACCATGGGCTGTCGACCCGCTGGAGGTCCGGGCGTCGGCGGAGCAGGAAAGGCCCGACGGCCATCGCGCACATGACCACCGTGGCCGCCAGCCGCGGGATCGTGCTGAAGATCGTCTTCCACGCCCCGCGGTTGTTGTGCAGGTTGAACTCGTGCTGGCGGTTGAGGTCGGTCATGCCCGCGGGGGTCTTGTAGCCCAGGTAGTGCTGGCCCCAACTGCATTCCTCGCCGAGGAAGAAGAACGCCGCGAGGGCCGCCAGGAGCATGACCGCGCCCACGCGGGCAGGCAGCCGCTGTCGCCGCAGGAACAACACAACCCCCAGAACCGTCGCCCCGGCCAGGAAGAACAGCGGCACAACCTCGATGAACCCGAATTCCTTCGAGTGCCAGTCGGCGCTCATCATGAAGTACTTGTCCCACGCCTTGTAGCCCATCAGGGGGGCCAGCAGCACGATCGCCAGGCTCAGCAGGGGCACGCCCAGCCAAAGAAACCGCGACACGTCGGACAGGGGTTCTTCGGACGGGCGGCTTATCGGCGAATCCATTCGCTTCTCCCTCAGATCAGGTCCTCTGACACCGGCCGGGGGGCCAACGCCTTCGCCCGCCGCGGAACACCTATGGATATCTCTACCCCGGCGCCTACCGTCGCGTCAAGGGAGTTCTCATGTTCCTCTCATAAATGCATGGGGTAGTCATCTACCCAGGCTGGGGAGCGTGGTCTCCTCCCGCCCGGAAAATAACCCCGGCGGATTCCCAATGCGGTTATAATTAGACGTAGTGTGAAACCGGCCGCCAGGGCCGGCTAAGGGTTCGGCGGCGCGGCGCCGCCGGAGGTTACGCGGATGGTCGGGCCGCCATCCGGAACGTGATCTTCCGGAGTCAACCATGAGCCGCGCAGACAAGCGTCGTCACACCCCGCATGGCCCCGGCGAACCCGCCCGGGCCCTCGAAGAGCGAGGGCACGCCGTCACCACCGGCGCTCCAGCCCCTGCCCCCGCTCAGACCAACCCGCCCCCCCAGACCCAGCCGCCCGAGCAAATGACGGGAGGCGGTTGCCTGCTGCGCCTGTCCTGGATGCTCGTCGGGCACGGGGTTCTCCTGGTCAGCGCGATCCTGATTGCCAGGCACACGTCGAGCCTGTTCTCGCTCGCCGACGCAGTCTTTTGGGCGGCGGCGGTTGTGACGCCCCTGCTCCGCCGCGTCGATGTCGTTCGCTTTGCCGGGCGCACCGTCGACGGCCGACCGGCCACCCTGGGCGACTGGCGCCGGTATGCCACCAGGCTCCTGCCCGCCGCCGCGATGGCCGGGTGGCTGATCGCCCACGCGGTGGCCAGGGGGTAGGCCATTCCTGGCGTGCGGCGGGCTTGACGAAGGGCCGCTCGCCGGGGGCAAGAAAGAGTTGCAAAGGCCCCGCCTGCCCCGTAGAGTACCGGCGGCTGTGTCCGCTGGCGGGCCGCCGGTGCGGCGAGTCGGCGGCCAAGAGGTCCAGAATGTGGCTTCCGTCTCGTCCGACAGGCAAGAGCAGGTTCGCCGTTTCGCCGACGGCATGACCAGGGAAGAGCGCATGCTGGTCGTGCTGAAGCGGGAGCTGTACGAGAGCTCCTGGAGCGATATGGAGGCCGACCTGCGGGCCCGGCTGGAAGGCAAGCCCTACATCTTCAAACTGGTCCACCGGATTGAAGACGACCTGGCGCGGATCGAGCGTCTGCGGACGTTCGAGGTCTCCGCCGGGGTGGACCTTGGCGACTACGTGGAATGGAACGACAAGCCGGCATGACGGCTCGAACGTGCAAGGAGCAACCCATGCGTGGAGTGGCCCAGTGGCTGGTGGTGACAATGGTGGCGGCGGTTCTGGCGGGGTGTGCAGCCCAGGCCGGCGGGCCTCCCCAGAGCGAGTTCGGCGGCCTGCAGTCCAAGGACGCCCTGGCCAAGGTCGGCTGGCAATACTACTGGAACGTATTGCCCCCCCCGGGTCTCCTCCAGTCCGGTGAAACCCTCGACCGCATCCTTATGGTGGGTGACGCCCTGGTCTGCGTGACCGACCAGAACCGCCTGATCGCCTACGAGGCCTCCACCGGGCGCTTCCGCTGGTACTACAATGTGCGCTCCCCCGACCGCAAGGTCTACGACCCCATCTTCGTCAAGGACGTGTCCATCCATGAGGCCGTCCCGGGCCTGGCGGCCATCATCGACCCGGAAAAGGCCCCGATGGCCAAGCCTTTCGACGCCGTGGTGGTCCACACCGCCCACTACGTGATCGTGCTGAACGCCATGACCGGCAAGGTCGTGCGAGACGACAGCGTCGGGCGGTTCCAGGACGTCTCCCCCGGCGCCGGCGGCTGCGCCGACAGCAAACGCTTCTACGGCGTCACCCCCAAGGGGCTGTGCTTCGCCTACGACCTCGATTCGGGCATCCGGACCTGGACCTTCGGGGGCTACTCCGGCGTGTCCGCCCCGCTGCGCGAGTTTGCCGGGCAGGTGTTCCTGGCCAATCAGGACGGTGAGATCATGGCCGCCCAGGCCGGCAAGAGCCTCAAGATGAACTGGATGCAGTCGATCTCCGAGCCGATCGTCGCCCCCCTCGCCGTCAGCAAGCGAGGGCTCTTTGTCGCCGGCGAACAGGGGAACCTGCAGGGCTTCGAGTCCATCGGCGGCGCCCGCACGTGGAAAGAGCCCTTCCGCTGCCAAGGCCGACTGGTCGACGCCCCCCAGGTCTCCGGACGCACCGTCTTCCAGTACGCCCAGGGCGACACGTTCTACGCCGTCAACCTCTCCGACGGCAAGAAACGTTGGACCATGAAGAACGGGCGGACCGTGCTGGCGATCGTCGGCGAGGAGGCCTGCATCCTCGACGCCCGGCGAGTCCTCCGCGTCGTCAACGAGGAAACCGGCAAGGAAAAGTATGCCCTCCCCATGACCGGGCTGGACCTGTTCCTGCCCACCACCGCCTCCGACGGCATCTGGGCCGCCGCTCGCGACGGGCGAGTCTTCTGCCTCCGCCCGCTGTCGGCCGGGAGGCTGACGCTGGACAAACTCAACGCTCCCTGACCTGCGCGGCCCGCGGCCGCCAACTGCAAGGAAGGTTGCCATGGACTGTGAACCCGTTCGTATCCGACGAGCGCTCCTCAGCGTGTTTGACAAGGCCGGCATCGAAACGCTGGCCAAGGCCCTGGCCTCCCAGGGCGTCGAGATCATCTCCTCGGGCGGGACGGCCAAGGCCATCGAGGCCGCCGGCCTCAAGGTCCGATACGTCCAGGAGTGGACGGGCTTCCCCGAAATGCTCGGCCACCGCGTCGTCACCCTGCACCCGAAGGTTCACGGGGGCATCCTGGCCCTGCGGGACGATCCGGCCCACCAGGCCGACATGGCCAAGTACGGCATCGAGCCGGTCGACCTGGTCTGCGTGGGGCTGTATCCCTTCGAGAAGGCCATCGCCAAGCCCGGCTGCACCCTCGCCGGCGCCGTCGAGATGATCGACATCGGCGGGCCTGCCATGGTCCGCGCCGCGGCCAAGAACCACAAGTTCGTCACCGTCCTGACCGACCCGTCGCAGTACGCCGCCGTCCTGGAGGAGATGGCCGCCAACGCCGGGGCCGTCAGCTTCGCCCTGAGACAGAAACTCGCCTGGCAGGCCTTCGCGTTGACGGCCCACTACGACACGGCGATCTCCACGTACCTCGCCCGCAGCCTCGGGCAGGAGTTTCCCGAGCGGATCACGCTGAGCTACCGCAAGGCCAACAGCCTCCGCTACGGCGAGAACCCGCACCAGAAGGGCGCTTTCTACGTCGGACCCGAGGCCTCCGAGCCCTGCGTCGGTTCGGCCAGGCTGCTGCCCGGCGGCAAGGAACTCTCCTACAACAATTACTTCGACGCTAACGGCGCGATCGAGCTCGTCAAGGACTTCGACGCCCCCGCGGTGGCGATCATTAAACACTCCAACCCCGCCGGCTGCGCCGTCGAGAGCGACCTCGTCGAAGCCTACCGCCGCGCCTACCTCGCCGACGTCAACGCCGCCATGGGCGGCATCATCGCCGTCAACCGCCCGGTCACGGGCGCCCTGGCCAAGGCGATCGTGGAGAGTTACCAGCGATGGGGCAAGGCCGCCGGCGCGGGCGGGTTCTTCGCCGAGATCATCGCCGCCCCGAGCTTCGAGCCCGAGGCCCTCCAGATCATCCGCGACCGCGCCGGCTGGGGCGGCGAGGTCCGCCTGCTCGAACTGGGCGCTCTGCCCGGGCAACGCAACACGGAAAAGTACCTCAAGTACGTCGTCGGCGGGCTGCTCGTCCAGGACCGCGACCTGCTGGCCCTCAATACCGCCGACTGGAAAGTCGTCACGAAGCGCCAGCCCGCCGCCGCGGAACTGGCCGACCTCCAGTTCGCCTGGATCGTCTGCAAGCACACCAAGAGCAACGCCATCATCCTGGCCAAAGGCAACACCCTCCTGGGCGCCGGGGCCGGACAGATGAGCCGCGTCAACTCCGCCCGCCTGGCGACCCAACTGGCCACCAGCTACGGCGGCGGGGGAGTCGTCGACCTGGCCGGCTGCGCCCTGGCCAGCGACGCGTTCTTCCCCTGCCCCGACAGTCTCGACTTGGCCGCCCAGGCCGGCGCCACCGCCGTCATCGAGCCCGGCGGCGGAAAGCACGACGCCGACGTCATCGCCAAGGCCGACCAGTTGAACCTCGCGATGGTGTTTACCGGCACGCGGCATTTCAACCATTGAACGAGGTGCGCCGCCGCGGCGACCCGGAAGAAACAAGCGCGGTGCAAGTCCGCCTTCGGCGGACCGCTAAACCCGGTTTACGAAGGTCATCCGAAATCCAGGCGTCCAGACCCCTCCCGTTTAGCGGCGGTGCTTGCACCGCACTTGTTTCCCACGAAAGACCCTCGATATTCACAACTCCCCATGATATTCCCTCCCCCGTGATCC
>JAPLNA010000203.1:9143-44497 GCA_026693065.1 Planctomycetota bacterium | reverse complement strand
TGGTCATTCGGCTGGCCGGGGGAGCGACGGACTTCGGCCAGGCCCTCTACGCCTGCATTTGGGTGGCGCTGCTGGCGCTGGTGGCCATGCTGGCCGTGCAGATGCTCCGCGGGGCGGCCTGGGCGCCCCTGGAACTGCTGCTCTTCTGGGCGTTGCTGCTGGGCGGGGCCCTCGTTGTCGCCCTTCACGCCGTCCTGTGGGGAACCCCCGCGTGGTTCGCGGTGGCCTATCCCGTGCACCCGGCGGCGATCCTGGCGCCCGTCATCGCCGTCTCGGCCCTGTGCCTGACGCTGCTGATGCAGGCCTCGGCGGCCGACTCGAGGCTGCGCTACGGCTCGATGGTCACGCTGGCTTCCGCCGCGGCGGTCGTGGTGGCCATCGTCGTTATCATGGTCACGCAGATGGACTACTACACCAAGGACCTGTCGGCCTATTCGCAGACGGGCATGACCGACGCCACCCGCCAGGCCGCCGCCCGCCTGCTCCAGGGCGCCGGCAAGGTCCGCCTGACCTGCCTGTACGCCTCCAGCGACAAGGCCAAGCGAAGCGACTTCTTTCGCGGCGACACGTGGGATCTGCTGCAGGAGATTCGCGAGGCCAATCCCAAGGCCGTCGACATCGAGAACGTGACGACCGACGCGGGCAAGGCCCGGGTGCTGGCGAGGATCCGCGCCTCGCTGAGCTCGATGAACACCGAGCGGAACCAACTGCTCGACGAGACCAAGCGCGTGCTGCCGGAGTTGATCAAGGAGACCGAAGCGATTCAGGCGGTCTGGACGGCCATGCCCGAGGAATCCTACGTGTTCAACTGGGGGGAAGGGGCCTCGATCCGCGACAGCCTGGGCGGGGGCGTCCAGGCCCTGCAGGACATGCAGAAGAAACTCCAGACCCAGCCCTTCGACAAGGCGATGATCGACAACGCCCCCTTGATCGAGCAGGTGCAGGATCTCCTCAAGACGTTGCAGAAGGTGGTGACGGACAACGAGGCGTGGCTCAAGGCCGTCGCCGCGGTGGCCGAGGGCGCCGCCCGGCAGCGCGGGGCGATTCTCCAGACGTTCGCCCAGGCCCAGACGGCCCTCCAGGGCGCCCGGGCGGCCCTGCCGGGGGGAACCCCCACGCCCGAGCAGGCGCGCAAGGCCTTGGAGGCCTTCGCCCCCGAGATGCGCAAGGCCGCCGATGCCCTCGCCAAGGCCGCCGACCAGTTGGACGACATGGCCGGCGAGGCCAACCGGGCCACCGTGGCCGATTGCCGGCTGCTCGGCGTGCCCGTCCAGGGGTTCGGGATTCCTTTCGGCGAGTTGTGCCGGAGCCTCCAGGTTCCCGGCATGCTCAAGTTGGCCGACACCGCCCTCGAAGCGGCCAAACAGCCCCAGCCCGACGTCTACGTCCAGGCCGTGGGTAATCTGGCCAAGGTCATGGCCGAGGTGGAGACCCAGGCCGCCTCGATGGGGCAGTTCCTGGACAAGCGGCTGGGTCAGGTGGCCGCGCCCGCGGCCCCCGACAAGGCGTTCCTCGACGCCGCGGCCAAGGGCGAGGTGTTCGGCGCCCTGGCCAAGCCGTTGGGGGATCTGATGGCCCGGCTCAAGGCCCTGCCCGAGCAAAAGGGGCGCGGGATCATCGACCAGCTCAAAGAGGACAACATCGTGATCGTCGAGGCCGGTGACAAGGTCGACGTGGTCGGCTTTGACAAGGTCTGGCCGGAGGTCAATGATTCCTCGACGGCGAAAGATAAGGATCAGGATCGCCCGCGGCTTTTCGACGGCGACGCGGCGATCCGGTCGTACCTGATCCGCCTGGTTCATAAGGAGCCCTTCGCCACGGTGCTGCTGACCTACTTCGAGCCCAGGCTGCCCCCTCAGGCCCAGCAGATGGGGCAGGGCAACCCGCCCGACGACATCAACGTATCGGGCAGCAATCGCGGGCGAGAGGTCAACGACCTGAGCAAACTGACCGAGCGGCTGGAGCTGGCCAACTTCGAGGTCAAGAAGTGGAACCTCGTCGACCCGATGCCCGACGAGCCGGCCAAGGCGCCGCTGCCCGGCAGCAACCCGGCCACGACCCCCGCCCCGCGGTCGCGGATTCTCCTGGTGCTGCCGATGCTGCGGCAGGGGCCGATGGCGTTGGGCCCGGCCCAGGAACGCCTCCTGAAGGACAAGATCGACTCGGGCATTCCCGCGATCTTCCTGGCGCACTTTGTCCAGCCCCGCCCCTCCATGATGGCCCGCTATCTTCCCGCCGAGAAGCTGGGTTCCCCCCCGCTGGCCTTGAGCGAGTATCTGATTAACGACTGGGGCGTCAAGCCCGCCTCCGACTCGTGGATTGTCTGTGGCGTGCCCGACCCGGAACGGCCCGGGCTGTTCCAGGTGGCCACTTCGCTCAGCTACATGTCCGCCGTCGACTTCTCGGCGGATCATGCCATCTCCAAGCCCCTGCGAGGGCTTCGGACTCTCTGGCAGAACCTCTGCCCCCTGATGCTGAAGGATACCGTGCTGGCCGATACCCGAGAGGAACTGCTCAGCCTTCCCGCCCGGTCCGACCCGCCCGGCGAGGTCCAGTCCCGCCGGCGCGAGCTGGAGGAGCGTCTGGCCCGCCTGGAGCGGCTGGAGCAGAAGCCGCTGATGACCGTTCCGCCCGCCCCGGGGCTCTGGGCCAACAACGATCTGCTCGCCCTGATCAATGAATTCAAGCGGCAGGATGGGCGTCTCTCACCCGGGAAGGACGACCCTCGCGGCCCGTTCACGACGGCGGTCCTGGTTGTCCGAAAGGAGAACCCGGACAAGAAGACTCCCGCGGGGCAGATCGTCGTCATGTCGACCGGGCTGTCGCTGGTGGACTCCTACCTGGCCCAGCCGGTCCCCCAGGTCGGCGAGGGCGGGACGTTCCAGCCCGGCCCGGCCCCCCGGATCGACGCCGAGTTGGTCGTCAATTCCGCCTACTGGCTCAGCGGGCGATTGCATTGGATCTCCGCCCCCAGCCGCACCGAACCCATGCGAGCGGTCGCCCCGGCGGGCATGACGTGGATGTGGCTGCTGTGCGTTCTGGGCCTGCCCGCGGCCGTCCTGGTCGCCGGAGGCGTCGTCCTTTACGCCCGCAGCCGATAGGCTCGGGCCCTGAACCCTGAACTTGCCGGAGTAGCACACAGATGAAGCCGAGATCGCTGATCGTCGTGGGGTGCGTGTTCCTGCTGGTCGTGGCGTGGGTGGCCATCCGCCAGGCGGGCCTGTTCAAGCCCCGGCCCAAGGCTGACGTCCTGGCCGGCCAGGCCGTCCTGGACTTGAAGCTGGCCCCCCTGACCAAGATCGAGATCGTCCCCGCCAGCGGGCAGTCCGTCCAGCTTGTCAAGATCGCCGGCGCCTGGCGGATCGCCTCGCCCATCGACGCCAAGGCCGACCCCGACGTCGTGAACGGCCTGGCCGACACACTCCGGGATCTCCGGTTCGACCGCGCGGTCGTCTCCGAAGGCCCCGACGCCGAAGGCGACGAGATCACGGGGCTGAGTAAACCGGCCTGGACGATCCGCCTGACGGCCGGCGCGGCCTCTGCCCAGTTGGGCGTCGGCCGCGCCGTGCCCGGACAGGGCGGCTGCTACCTCGCCGAAGGCAAGAACGCCGGCGTCGTGCCGACCGACCTGGCCCGACTCGTCGGGCTCTCCGCCGCCCAGTTCCGCGACAAGAAGATCCTGCGGCTGGACGAGAAGCAGATCGCCCGTGTGACGCTGACGACGGGCGCGGGGGTGGTAGACCTTTCGTGCGGCCCGGAGGAGAAGTGGGCCCTTTTGGCCCCCGTCTCCGCCCCGGCCGACCAGGACGCCGTCAACAAGATCGTTCGCGCGGTGGCGAACCTTTCGGCGGTCGATTTCGTGCCCGGCAAGGGCAAGGGCCTCGAAGCCTACGGGCTTACCGGAGAGGCGGCGCAGGCGAAGGTGCGGATTGAGATGAAGGCCCTCTCGCCCGCGACGGCGCCGGCCAGCGGGCCCGCCGCCCAGGAGGCCCCCGCCTACACCCTCGTACTCGGGGCCAAGGGGCAGACCAACATCTACGCCCGGCTCGAAGGCAGCGACGAGGTGTTCCTGGTGGCCCCCGACGTTCTGGCGGCCCTTCGCCCCGACGCGCAGACCCTCCGCCGCAAGCGCCTGCTGGACGTGAAGCCCGCCGACGTCGAGGGACTGACCATCGGGCAGGGCAAGCTCGAGAAGAAGGCCGGGGATTGGCTCGTGCAGTCCCCGGTGGCCGGCAAGGCCGACTACGACGCCGTCGAAAAACTCCTCCAGGCCCTCTGCGACCTGGAGGCCGAGAAGTTCGCCGACGAGACGGCCCCCCTGGCCCTCTACGGGTTCGACGCCCCCGCCGCCACCATCCAACTGCGGCTGGCCGGTAAGGACAAGACCCTCACCGTCCTGATCGGCTCGCGCGGCGATTCCACCGGCGAAAAGCGTTTCGTCAAGCTCGCCGACGGCAAGACCATCGCCGTCGTCTCCGCCGAGAAGGTCAAACCTCTCGCCGTCGAGTACGGGAGCCTGTGGGATAGGCAGCTCTGGCAGTTGCCCGAAGGCGGGCGGATCGTCTCGTTGCAGACGACCCGGGAGGGCGCCTCCGTCGAACTGACTGCCGCTGGGGACGGCTGGACGATGGTTAAGCCCATCGCCTCCGCCGTCGACTCCGAGCAGGTCGGCAAACTCCTGGACCGCCTGCGTACCGTGCGAGCCGACGGGATCGCGGCCTTCCCGGCCGTGCCCGAAAACCTCGCCAACGCCAAAGACCACACCGTGATCCGCGTGGGCGTGGAAATGCCCGTCTTGACCACGATGCCGGCGTTGGTGGCGGCGGTCGTGCCCAAGAAAGTCGAGACCGTCACCTTCCATCTCGTGAAGGTCGACGACAAGGTGCGTGCCTGGGCCGAGGGCCGGCCGGTCACGCCCGTCGGCGAGTTCGCCGAGGCCTTCTACGCCGACCTGACGGGCGAGCTTCGCGACCGCACCCTGACGAAGATCACCCCCGACGCCGTCAAGCAGATCCGCATCCTCCGCGACCAGGACGTGACCGAACTGGCCCGCACCGAGGCCGGGTGGCGGTACACGGGCGGCAAGTACGTGGACATGGACGCCGACAAGATCCGCGAGTTCCTCCAGGACCTCGCCGCCGTGAAGGCCGAGCGGTTCGCCGCCCACGCCGACCCGGGCACCTTCGGCGTCGCCCAGGGCAAACGCCGGGTGGAACTGACCGACGCGAAGGGGCTGGTTGTGACGATGAGTCTGTCAGACCGGGGCCCGGCCACCGGCGGGCGCTATGCGACGGTGAGCGGCGTGCAGGGCGTGGCGGTGATTTCCGCCGCCGACGTGACGAAACTGGACAAGACATGGAAGGACTTCAAGAAGTCCGACAAGCCCGACAAGACCGAAACCCCCGGCATGCCCGGAATGCCCGGGATGCCCGGCATGCCCGAACGACGCCCGCCCGCTGCCGGCAGCGTCTCGGGCGCGAGGCTCAATGACACCCAACCCCCGCACGACGATGCTGATCTGCCCGCTGACGGCCCACACCGTCGAGGGGATGATCGCCATGCGGGAACAGGCCCTGGCCCGGGGCGCCGACGCCGTCGAGTTCCGCCTGGACTTCCTCGACGAACCTCCTTCGCCACAGGATCTCGCCGCGATGCTCGCCGGCGGGGACACCCCCGCGATTGTCACCTACAGGCCCGTGCGGGAGGGCGGCAAGTACGCGGGCGATGAGCGGCCCCGCCTGGCCCTGCTGGCCCACGCGGGAGAGTTCCCCAACGTCTTCGTCGACCTCGAGCAGGACGTGCCCGTGCGCCTCGACGTGCGGGGGGGGCTCATTCGCAGCCGGCACGACTTCAACGGATGTCCGCAAGACCTCGACAATCTGTTTGCAGTTCTGTCCGCCGCCGGCGACGTGCCCAAGGTCGCCTTCACCCCCGCCGGGCCCGACGAGGCCCTCCGCGCCTTCGACCTGCTGCGACAAACCCCCGGCATGGCCCTGGCGATGGGCGAGGCCGGCGTGCTCAGCCGCGTGGTGGCGAAGAAGTTCGGCGCCTTCGGCACGTTTGCCGCCCTGTCGGCGGGGGAGGGGTCCGCCCCGGGCCAGCCCACCATCGAGGAATTCAAGACGCTCTATCGCTGGGACTCGATCGGTCCGCGGACGGCGGTCTACGGCGTGATCGGGCATCCGATCGCCCACTCGATGAGTCCGGCGATTCATAACGCCGCCTTCGCGGCGGCCTCCGTCGACGCGGTCTACGTCCCGCTGCTGACGCCCCCGGGGGCCGGGCCGTTCAACCGGTTCATGGACGCCCTGCGGGAGCGGCCCTGGCTGGACTGGCGCGGGCTGAGCGTGACGATCCCGCACAAGGAGAACGCCCTGGCGTATATCGGGGCGGCCCGGTGCGACGAACTGGCCGTGCGGATCGGCGCGGTCAACACGATCACGATCTCCCCCGAGGGCGACCTCCGAGGCGACAACACCGACTACCCCGCCGCCATCGACGCCCTTTGCGCGGCGATGGGGATTGCGAGGGCGGGGCTTTCCGGGCGCAGCGTCGCCGTGCTCGGGGCAGGCGGGGCGGCGAGGGCGATCGTCGCGGCCCTGCGACACTACGGCGCCCGCGTGGCGATCCTCAACCGAACCGTTCGCCGGGCGGAGCTTCTCGCGGAAGAGTTCGGTTGCACCGCGGGCCCGCTGGGGGCGGCGATCGGCGGGGAGGCGGAGATCGTCATCAACTGCACGTCGATCGGGATGCGCCCGAACACCGGGGAATGTCCGGTGACGTCGATCCCTGAGTCCACGAAAGTCGTCTTCGACACCATCTACAACCCCATCGAAACCCAACTCCTCGCCCGCGCGCGACGCGCGGGGTGCGCGACGGTCACGGGCGTGGACATGTTCGTCAATCAAGCGGTCGCCCAGTTCGAGATCTGGACGAAGGGGATCGCGCCCCGGGGGGTTATGCGGAACGTCGTGGTCCGACGGTTGACGCATACAACTGGTCACTGAAGTGACCCGTTGCGGGAGACGCACGTGAACGAGAAGAAGATCGCCACTGGAGAAACAACTATGAAACCGTACCTGGTTGGATTGCTGGCGGCGTGGGTGATGGCGGCGGCGTCGGAGGCCATGGGCAAGGTGGAGGTTGTCAGCGTCAAGGACGGCCAGGAGTTGCGGTATCCGCTGGTGCTGGTGGCCGGGACGTTTGACGGCAAGAGGCTGTTGGTGGAGGCGGTGACGACGGGGGTGCAGACGTCGGCGACCACCGAGGGTACGCGGTTCCGCGTGCTGGCGGACCTCAAGAGCGGCACGAACCTGCTGAAGATCAGCGACGCCGACGGGACGCGGGAGCTTACGCTGACGTACAAGCCCGCCACCAGCGAAGAGTACCGCCTCAAGGCCTGGTACGTCGTGTGCAAGGGCGAAGACCCCGCCTCGCCCGAGTTCAACACGCATATCACCCCGCTGTACAAGCAGAAGATCTCCGTGCAGATCAAGCTCATGCAGAGCTGGTCGGCGGAGGACATGAACCGCAACGGGTTCGGCCGGCGGACGTTCTACCCGCTCTACGACGCCGACGGCCAGGCCGACGTCGGGCTGATTACGCTGCCCATGACGCGGGAGGAAGTGCTCGCCTCGCCGCGGGGGATTTACGAGATCGTCGAGCAGGAGATCCCCGCGGCGTTCCGCCGCCCGACGCTCAAGCACCTGGCGTTCACGTCGGTGAAGGCGGCCGCCCAGAGCTCGGGCAACTTCTGCCTGGTGGGCTCCAAGACCATCATGCAGATCGGCCCGAGCCACGTGCGGGATCTCATGGACGCCCTCGAGTGCCCCATCGCCGTCGACCACCTTCAGTACCGGGCATACGTCGGCGTGACGCTCCACGAAACGGGGCACATGATGCACATGGCCTGGCATCCGGGGGGGCACAACAACGTGATCCAGTCGGCCTACGGGAACATCTCGCGCGTGTTCACGTTCCGCGACACTCCCGCGGCCGCGCCGCACGAAGACAAAGACCTCAGCTCCTGGGGCGTCCACCGCCCGCTGATGAACTGGAACCGCTGGTTCATGAGCCCCGACCCGGCGACCTACAAGGACGGCAAGGTCAGCGTGACGTTCGCCGGGGGGCAGATCCACGTTTCCGCCGAGCACGACTTGGCCGTGGTCTACTACTACATGCCCGGCGGCGAGCCGACCCTGTACAAAACCCTCGACGAGAAGCACGTCAAGACCTTCACGATGGCGATCGACCAGGCGGGCAAGGAACTCAACGGCCAGAAGGAATGGTTCAACGTGATGGCCGTCGACGTGGAAGGCAACATGGCCTACGCCACCTGCCGCATGAAGGAGGCCGGGGCGTCTGGGAAGTGAACGGCGGCGAGAGGGAGACACGCGTAGTATGACTGCCTCGCTGAAGCGAGCAGTCCTTTCCCGTGGGGAAAAACGGTTTCGCCGCTGTTTTGGGGAGGCGGTTGTCTACTTCGCCTCGTAGGCGCGGACCTCGACCAGGTGGGCGCCGGGATTAGCCTTGTCGCCCAGGACCGTGACGCGGAGATATCGGGCCGAGGTCGGCTCGAACGTGTCGACGTGGCCGGCGGGGGTGGCCGGGGCGGTGTTCTTCGAGCGGTCGGCCACCTTCGTCCAACTCTTACCGTCGAGGGAGACCTCGACGACATAAGTGCAGGTGCGGGGCTCGCCGTAATAGGGGAACACGTGCACCTTGTTGAGCCGGTGGGTCTCCTGGAGGTCGATCGAGAGCCACTGCGGGCCCGGGCCCCCGTCCCACCAGCCACGCCAGATGTCCAGCATCACGAAGCCGTCCACGGCGTACTGGGCATTGGCCTCGCCCGCGACCGCCGACGCCGTGACGGGCTTGCCGGTGGTGAGGTTCATCTCGTAGTCGACCTTCTGGTGGATCACCCGCTGCTCGGGGGCGAGCCGGCGGCCGTCGGCGTCAAACAGGGCTACCCGCATCTCGGTGGTCTTGTCGATGGCGATGGGGCCGACCGGGGCCGGGGAGTCGGCGGCGGGCCGGCCGGCGTCCAGGGTGTAGCGGATTCTCGTTCCGGGCAAGGGGCAGGTGAGAGTGACCGTCACGGGCTTGGTGAAGGCCCGGCGGGCGCGGAGCAGTTGGATGACCTTGGTCTGGTCGAACGTGTCGGCCGACGTGGTGGCAATCGTCACCGGCTGGACCAGCCGTTCCAGCAGGGCGTCGGTGTGCTTGAAGTGCCTGGCGTATTCCTCGTACGGGGCGGGGCATTTCTCGTACCACAGAGCAGCGGTTCGGGCGGGCACGGACAGGCGGGCGCCCGCGAGCGAATAGTCCCAGGTCGACTCCCAGTCGTTCACCTGTCCGCCGATCACGAGCGGGGTGGCCGCGACGGCCGGCGTGCCCGCCGGGCCGAAAACGTACCGGTTGAACTCGTAGTTGAACTGCGGCATGCCCACGGGCACGTGGTCGCGGATGGCGTCGTGAGGCCCGGCGAAGCCATGGTTGGGGGCGTTGATCACGCGGAAGCCTCTCTTCAGGCACCCCTGGGCGACGCCGGGTTCCATCGTCCAGTGCATTACGATAAGGTCCTTGGGATCGGTCTGGTCCAGGGCGGCCCAGGCCCAGCAGATGGGCGTCTTGCCGTGCCGCTTGGCGCTGTCGACCATCTGGCGGACGTAGTAGGCGAAGCACTCGCCGGGTTCCTTGAAGGCGTGCTTGGCCATGAACTTCTTGTAACTGGGGGCTCCGGGGACGCGGCCGGTGTCCACCTCATCGCAACCGATGTGAATGTACGGCGAGGAGGCGAACACCTCGACGATCTCGCCCAAGAGCGTGTCCAGGGCCGGGTAGACTTCGTCGCTGGCCGTGTTGACGATCCCCATGTGGGCGGGGCCCTCGTTGGCGTCGAAGACCTCCGGGTACGGGATGCGCAGCGAGTCGCTGTGCATGGGGCCTTCCAGTTCCGGGATGATCGTGACGCCCCGCTCATCCGCGAACCGCACGAGGGCCTTGAGGGCCTCGCGGTCGTACACCTTGGGCGTCGGGCCGCTGTGCGCGCTGAAGTTGCCCGAGCCGAGCTTGGGATAGGCCTTGGAGGGGAACGTCCAAGCCTGGTCGTCGTTGAGGTGCAGGTGCAGGTAGCGGACCTTGTACAGGCGGCACAACTCGACCGTGGCGTGGAGCTCCTCGATGGTGACTTCCTGGCGGGCGACGTCCTTCATGTAACCCCGGTAGGGCGCGTCGGGCTGATCGGCGATGCTCAGACAAGGCAGGGCGGCCTTGTCGCCCGCGACGGTGAGGGCCTGCAGGAGCGTCGCTGTGCCCCAGGCGACCCCGACGTAGCTGCCGCCGCGGATGGCCGCCCGGTCGGTGATCTCAAGTGAGTAGCCCTCCTCGCCCAGCCGGTCGGAGATCTCCAGGACGATGTCGCCCGCCCTGGCCGGGCCCTGTGCGGCGGCCAGACGCACCCCGCTGGCCAGGTATACCTCATCCGATAGAACCCGCGCCAAGGCCCCCAACTTGCCGTCGCCGGCAACGATTCTGCCGGCGGGCGTCAGGGCCATGGCCCCCTCGGCGAGCTTCACCGATCGCGGCCACGGGACCAGGTTCACCTCCGCGCCCTGTGCCGCCGTGACAGCCCAAGCCAGGACAAGAACAGATAGCAGGAAACGGTTGGTCAGGACAGCCAAGAGGCACGCCATATCCCCGCCGAGCGTCTGTGTGGCCGGGCCCGGGGATGCCTCTGGCTTGTCGGAATTGCGGTCGTTGATGGTCGCCATGCCCGGAGAAGATACGCCCGCGGGCCGGGAAGGTCAAGTGGAGCGGAGTCCGACTCATCCCCAGTCTACATTCGGACGCTACAAGCAGGCCTTCTTTCATACGGAGGAAACACGTCGGGGTTCGCGCGGCGGTCGCAGGGATGCGATGCGGCCTGGGTTTACTGGCTGGAGCGTGGCGGCGGGGGTAGAATACCGTGTGCCGGGAGTGTTCCCCTCGGGAGGCGGACATGAACAGCGAGAATTGCACGACAACTCGGCCGGCCACGCCGGAAGACGTTTTGGGTGAGTTGGTTGCCCAGCACAGGCAGACGTGCGAATGGGGTTATGCGGATCCCGTCGTCACGTTGACGTTTGCGACCACGATCGCCGAATGGCGAGAGGCCACAGATATGATCCAGAGCCTCGAACTCGGGCAGACCGTCGGAGGTTTATGGGGGATTCAGTGCAGCGATCAGGAGTGGCGGAGCGTTCTGGAACCTGAGAAGCGGCGGACGCTCGGGGAGTTCTGCCGGTTCATTGCCGCCCGGGCGACCATGCCGGTGGTGGGGCCTTTGACTATCCTGGGCCGGCCCTGTCGCCCGGCGGCCATGTTCCTGGCGATCCGTCGCTGCCTCGAGAAGGCCGGCGCCGACGTGACGGGCCTGACGCCCTCCACGCCCCTGGAGGAATACGTGCAGGAGTACTACGCCACGTTCCTTTGCGACATCGACCGGTTGGCCCCGGGCAGGCTTCCGCTCGTGAAGATACAGTACAAGCGTCGGACGAGTTGGCGTACGGCGATGTGGCCTGTCTTGCTCCTGCCCGGCCTTGCCGTCATCTCCTTCCCCGAAACGTTTACTCATCTGATCGGATTCGGACGGGCACTGGCGATCCTCGGGGGCATTCTCCTTCTGGGGCGGCTATTCGGGCCGCCATGCTCTCACAGGGCCTCCTTCGGAGACCTTCAGACATTCCGCGACCTGGCCGTCGCCCTCTGCGCCGAGGGCCCGGACCCGCACGTCAGCCTCCGTTATCCGCGCAAGAAGCAGGTTCGCTGCTAGTCGCTGAAGCGAGCAGTCCGACAGATCGGGTTCTGCCGCTGTTCCCAGTTCCTCGCTCCCTCCCTTGTCCCCGTTCCACCGGGGGAGCATAATGAAGGTGGAGATTGGACGATGACACGAGATGGCGCAGACGTGCTGGCGATGCTGGAGCGACGCGGGCGGAAGCGGCGGCTCTGCCTGGCGGCGGAGGAGGCGGCGGCGACCGGCGTGGCTGGGTGCCTGGCGGCGGCGACGGTGGCGGGGGCGATGGGGGTGCAGGCGGAGTATCGCGGCGTGGCGATCGGACTGACGGCCGGACTGGTCGTGCTGGGGGCGGTCGTGGCGGCGTGGCGGCGGATACGCGAGCGAGTCAGGCCGGCCGGGCCGGTCGTGGCCGTGCTGATCGGAGCAGGGCTGCTGGGCCTGGGAGTGTTGCTGACGGGGGTCGGGGGCGAGAGTCGCGCGGTGCTGACGGCGGCGATGGTGGCGGCGGCCGTGCTGGCGGGGGCGGGGCCGGTGCTGACCCGGCGGGTGGACGTGGCGGGGACGGCGAGGCTGCTGGATGAGCGGGGCGGGTTCGCCGAACGGCTGGGCACGGCGGCGCAGGTGGCCGCTCGGGCGGGCGACAGCGACGCGGCGGCGATGGTCTGTCGGCAGGGCGAGGCGATCCTGCGGGCCGGGCGGGCCGATCGAGTGAGCTTGTGGACTCGCACCCGGGCGACTCCGGCGGCGGTGGCGGTGGCGGCCTTGCTGTGGGGGACGGTGCTTCTGCTGCCAGTTATCGGGCCGAGGGAGAAGGGGCAGGGCGTGGACCTGGCGGCGATGACGCCTGAGCAGAAGACCGAGTTGATCCGGAGGATTCAGGCCGCCGCCGCGGAAGCCAAGGCGGCGGGGGTGGAGGTGCCCCTGGCGGAGATGCCGGCGGCGGTCGAGGCGGGCGATCAGGGGGCGGTGGCGAGAATGCTGGGGGAATTGCGTCGGGCGGGGGTGGATGTGAGATCGGTGGTGGGGGCGGAGTTCGCGGGGATGGGGGAAGGAGCAGGAGAGGGGGATGGGGAGGGGGGGACGCGAAGCCGCAAGCGGCCGGGAAGGGAGCGGGAGGGAGGGGAACGACTGGGAGGGGAGCGGGCGGTCGGGGGCGGGGGACCGGTGGCGTGGGCGGGGCCCGGGAGACCGGGTGAGCAGGAGGGGGCCGGCGAGGGTGGGACGGGCAGGGGGGGGGGCGGCGAGATGATGCCGTATGACAAGGCGTGGCGGGATGCGGCGGCGCGAGCGGCGGCGGCGTTGGACAGCGGGTCGGTGCCGCTTCGGCATCGGCAGTTGGTGCGGGAGTTTTTTGCGGACGTCGGTCGGTAGGCTGATGCAGGACTTTCGCGCGGACACGGAGCGGGTGTAGGGGATAGGGTGAGGAAGTTTCAGTGTTTGGCGATTCGGAGGCGGTCGGAAAGCCCGTCTGGGACGGGAATTGTGTCGACCTCGGGGGATTTATCAGTAAACGGCAGGGGTTTTCCTTGACAGACATTGGTATATCGGCATATACTATTCCACAAGCGAGTCCCTCCACTGTGGAGCGGCTATCGGCATGAGCCGGCCGTCTGGTATGGAGGGCGCTGGCGAAGGGCTTCGGTGCGGGCCCGACGTTCAACGCTCCGGGTAGTGGCATTTCTGCTCATGCCGCAGGATGTATCGTGGAGTCCGAGCCGGCGCCGCGGTAGCGCGACGCCCAAGGAAGGAGAGGTGACATGAAACGAGCACTTCTTGCAGTATGTGTGGTCTTAGCCTGCGCAGGGCCGGTGGTGGCGGACGACTTCGCTCCGCCGCCGTGGCGGGGCGGACCGTTGTCCAGCATGGCGCAATGGGATTTCACCACGCCGCCGCCGCAGGATGGGTGGCATTACATCATGCCCGAGAACGAGCAGGCCGTGGGCGACGGTATCCATGAGATGTACCCCAGCTACTGGTTCACGAATCACGCGGACTGCTCGTATGCGGAGGACTGGTTCTGGAGGCCCGGCGATGGAGACGGAGAACTCTTCAACGTCAACCCCCTTGGGCGCGACGTCAGCTTCGAGATCCCCAACTGGATGGATAACGAGCCGAACAAGCTGATCCGCGTCCAGATCACCTGGACGGGCCAGTTCTCCCCGACGGTTGTGGACGTGCGCGGGTACATCGGGTACTTGCCCGACCGTGTCGAGTACATAGGCTCCCCGCTCGGGACCGGCAGTCCCGCCCTGGGCCATATCGTCAGTGACTGGCAGATCGTGCCCAATCCGTGGTGGGAGTATGTCGCGATCCATGTCCCCGCCGGTACGGGCCTGGATCAGGTAGTCATCGACACGATCTCCCCCGAACCGGCGACGCTGAGCCTGTTGGTGCTGGGCGGGCTGGTGATGCTGCGGCGTCGGCATCGGTAGCGGGTTCAGAGACCACGACGGCGGCTGGCAAGCGGGTGGGCTCTCTTGCCGGTCGTCGGTCTGCGCGGGGGGCGCTGGGGCCGGCTCACTCGCCCGCGGGCGGGGCCGGGCGGGCCAAGTATCGCCGCACGAAGACCCACAGGGCTAGCCCCCCGACGAGGACGATGCCCGCGGTGATCCAGAAGATGTCGGCCATGGGGACGCCGGCGTTGTAGAGCCACAGCCCGATGACGGGCCCGATGAGCCCGCGGACGCCCATGAAGCCGTAGTGGATGCCGAGGTAGAGAGGCCCCTGGTCGCCTCGGACCATTCGGAGGACGCAGACGAGCCCGGCCAGGTCGAGCCCGGCGATAAGGAGGGCGAAGGAGATTTCGGCGGCGGCGAGGATCGCCAGGGGGTGGGGCGAGTAGGCGGCCAGGGCCCACAGAATGGGGCGGAGGGCCTTGGCGGTCATGCAGAAGGTCAGGACGAACAGCGGATGGACGCGGCTGAGCAGGCGAGCCCAGAGGAGGTATCCGGCGATGCCGGCGGCGGGGCCGGCGATTCCGGTGGCCATGGCGATCTGGCTGTTGCTCAGGTGAAGCTGGTCGACCAGGTACATCGGGGTGCTCGGGCCGGTGAGTTTCTCCCCGAGCGTGCCGACGAAGTAGACGAGCATGAAGACCAGAAACGCGCGGTCCCGGTTGAGGATGCGGACCTCGGCGAGCAGGCCGACGCGGCGGCCGTCGGTCTGGGTTTCGAGGGGGCGGCGGGGCAGGAAGAGCAGGCCTGCGCAGGTGAAGGCGCTCAGCAGCCCGACGGCGGGGAAGAGCCAGCGATAGGCGGCGTGGTCGGCGTCGAGGAACACTCCCGCGGCCCAGGCGGCCGGCAGGGACAGGGCGACCGGGAGGATTCGCATCCAGCGGAGCAGTGGGGCGCGGACGGGTGTTCGCACGTGGGACTGCATGAGGGAGTCGAAGAAGCCCGCCCCGGCGGCCTGGAGGGCGCTGATGCCGCTGGCGAGCCAGACGAAGGCGCCCGCGCCGGTGACGGGGGCGAAGGCCAGGAGCACGACGCGGCCGGCGATCCGTGTCAGACCCGCCAGGTGCGCCCACGCGAAGCGATAGGCCAGGCGAGACATGGGCACGCTGGCCAGAAGCCCGATGAAGGGGGCGATGGACAGCACGGTCAGCAGGAAGGGGCTGGCCCCGAGGCGGTAGGCGGCGACGCCGACGAAGGTGCCGAAGACCCCGCCGACCACCCCGCCGCCGGCGGCGTCCCAGAGGGCGGCCCGGAAGAACGCGCGGGATCGGGCGGGAACGCGGGCGGCGAGGTTCATTGCTTCACGTCTTGATGCCGTCGACGGTGAGAGCGGCGATGGGTCCGAAGACCATCAGGGGCAGCCAGGCGCGGAGGCTGGGAACCATGTCCAGGTGCTTGCAGACGGCCAGCATGCACAGCCCGGCGGAGGTCTTGAGGTTGCGTTCGCGGGGGAGGATGAAGGGCACGCCCAGCAGCAGGAGCAGGACGTTGTAGATCGGCTCGGTCATGCGGGCGTGCATGGTGAGTTCGGCTTCTTTGGCGCCGACGGCCTGGTCGAAGGTGAGCAGCTTGGTGACGTCCTTGAGGGCCAGGAAGTCCAGCCAGGAACTCGATTGCCGCAGGACGAAGGCGCGGCTGTCGAGGTCGGTGGGGACGAAGAGCACGCCGTTGGTGAGTTCCCAGTGGGCTTCGATGTCGCCCGGCTTGGCCTGGTCGTGCCAGTCCGCCCGGTCGGCGAGGATGGTGCCGACGTATCGGTGGGACGTAGTGTCGCCGACGCGTTCGTAGACCCACAGGTCGAAGCGGGGCTTCTCGATGATGACGTCGTCGTACATTCCGTTCTTGGGTTCGGAGACGATCAGGCGGCTGCTGCCGTGGAGGGCGACGCCGTTGTCGTTGTCGACGGCGAGGTTGACGTGTTGATTGATCATCTCCAGGAGCTTGTCGCGGCTCTGGGAGGTGAAGACCTGGGCGACGGTGGGGGAGTTGGGCCAGACCTTCGGCGAGCCCTGCCCGACGTGGCGGGCGACGGCGCCTTCGAGGATCCAGCCCTGGTCGGATTCGAGGCGCTCGGCTTCACTCTTGGTGGGGCGACGCCCCGCGGCGGCCATGACCGTCACCGAGGGCTGAAGGTCCGCCGTCCGCAACACCACCCGCGGGGAGACCATCTTCCCCTGGGCGGGGTTGAACATCTTGGCGTACCAGGCGGTGCGGTTCTCGTCGGACCGCGCGGGGATCATGAAGTCCTTGATCGTGTCGTTGTCGCGCGTGCGGACGAGGCGATGGGAGATGCTGGGGATGAGGAACTCCCGGTCGATGAAGATCAGCCCGCCGACGATGACCGAACCGATGAGGATGGGGAACAGAACGCGGTAGAGGCTCACGCCGGAGGCGAGGATGGCGGTCAGTTCGTTGGTGTAGTTCATCCTCGCCAGCGAGAAGACCGCCGCGGCGACGATGATCACCCCGCCCAACTCGGCGAAGTAGAGGACGGACTGGCAACTGTAGTAGGTGGCGATCCACTGGATGCGCTCGCCGAAATCCCCCCCTGTGTCGGCAAATTCATCGAAGTTGAAGAGCAGGTCGGCCATGACGCGGACCGACATCAGGACGATGAACCACAGGATCACCGAGGTGATGAAGGTGCGGATGATGTATCGGTCGAGCGTGGTCATGTCAGGTTCACTTGCGGGTCAGCCAGGCGTAGAGGATCAGACATCCCACCAGCAGGGCCGCCGAGCCGCTCCACATGATGCTCAGCCCGGTGGCCACCCCGCCGGGGGCGGTGGCGAGCTTGGCGTTGCGGAGCAATTCCTTTCCCAGGACCGCCAGGGAGATGACCAGGACGGCCGGGACCAGCGTGAGGGCGAAGGCGCTGATAAGCTGCCCGCCGCGGAACCACAGCCCCAGGGCCGCGCCCATGGCGACCATGCCGAGGCAACTGAACCCGTAGGCGGCGCGGAGGTTGATCTCCGCCAGCACGCGGGCCTTGTATACGGGAATCTGGCGCTTGGAAATGTTGTCCAACGACTTCTGCATGGCCTTGTCGGGGGCCAGGCGGCGAAGCTCCGCCAGATCGGGCTTCTTGATGTTGGCGAGGATCTCCGGGGGCATGTACAACTCGCCGCGGGTCCATCGCGGCAGGTGGCTGGACTGATTGAGGCGGTCGTCCGCCGTGACCGTGGCGGCCGTCGTGGCGTCGCCGTAGAGCTCGATCCGCACGAGGTAAACCCCCGCGCCCTCCGGGTTGCCCCGCATCGCGGAGACGAACATTTTGGGCGAGCTCCAGGCCTGCCATTCCGACGTGACCTCGCCGTAGGGCGCGACGATGGTCTCGGCGCTTTCGGCGGGCTGGTCCGGCCCGGCGGGCTTGGGCACCCGGCGAACGCGAACCATCTTGGGCTCGCCCGGCTTCTCTCCGGGCGCCGGAAGGAGCGCCACGCCCCCCTTGGCATCGATCTTCGTGCCGCCGGCTATGATCGTGTACGTGGCCCCGTCGTTGTCCACCAGGCGGTCGTACTGACCGCTCTTGTCGATCGCGGCAGCCATGTCCTTGGCCAGGTCCCCGGCGACCAGTTGCCGCCGGGCCCGATCGACCTCGCGCTGGATGGACTTGCTCTTGGCCGGGTCGTGCAGAAACTCCAACAGTTCGCCCAGGTTGTACCAGGAGAGGTCTTCCCTCTCGGCGGCCTGTTCGAGCGGGAAGGTCTGCGGCTGGATGTACTCCTGCTTGATCTGGTCGGTCTGCCCGCGGAGGATCGAGGCGCCCTCCAGTTCCAGCGTGACGTAGTTCTGCTTGTTCTGCTCGGTGAAATGGGGGCTGGCGGTCCGGGCGGCGATGATCGTCGTTTGCCCTCGCCCCTGCGGCGGCTCGGCGATCACCACCACGCCCTCCAGGCGCCGCTCGACGAGGCGGACCGTGTCGGCGTGGATGACGTAGTCCTTCATCTTAATGAATCCGCGCCGCTGGAGCTGACCGAAGACAATGTTCTCGATGTTCTCCGTCAGGGGCCCGCGGGCCAGGTTCACCATCACCGGCGTGATCCAGTTGTTCAGCACCAGCGAGATCACCGTCACGATCAGTCCGATCGCCAGCGCCGGGGCGAGCACGCGGATGGTGGACAGTCCGCTGGCGCGGCTGGCGAGGTATTCGTTGTCCTGGCTGAATCGCCCGTACACGATCGTCGCGGCGAACAGCGTGGCGATCGGCAGCGTCAGGCTGACCACGCTGGGCAGGGTCAGGGCGAAGAGCACCGCCGCCCCGCTGAAATCCAGCCCGCGCTTGCGCAGCGGCTCGATGATCGCGAACACCGTCACGATCAGCGTGAAGGCCAGCAACGCCAGCAGCATCACCCGGAGGAATTCTCGCGTAATGTATCGATGGAGCGTGCGTGTCATTCGGAAAACACTCCCGCGTTCGCGGCGGTGTGCAGCAGAGTATACAATGGACGTTCCTGAAAGTCCAGAGGGGGGAGGAACGAATAGGAACGGGGAACGAGGAGCTGGAGACTGGGATGGGCGGAGGGGGGTTCGCGCCAGTTCCCAGTTCCTCAGGTCCTTGTTCCTTTCGTCTCTTGCGCTCCGGCCAACGGGAGAGTAACCGTGAATCGGGTGCCTTTACCCAGCTCGGAGTCCACGCGGATGACGCCGTGGTGCTCGAGGATGATCCGCCTCGTGGTGGGCAGGCCCAGGCCGGCGCCCCGGCCTTTGGTGGTGTAGAAGGGATCGAAGATCCGGGCGCGGCATTCGGCGTCCATCCCCGTGCCGGTGTCGATGACCTCGAGCACGGCCTGGGCGCCTCGGGCGGCGAGGCGAAGGATCAGCTCTCCGCCCGCCGGCATGGCCTGCACGGCGTTGATCATCAGGTTCAGCACCGCCTGCTTGATGAGGTTGACGTCGACCTCGACGGGGATCTCGCCCTCGCCCGGCAGGGACCGGAGGACGACGTGGGCGGCGTCGGCCTGCGAGGCGAAGAAGTCGGTCATGTCCGACACGATCTGCCTCAGGTCCGTCCTCACCGGGTGAAGCTCGTGCCGACCGGCGTAGTTCAGGAAGTCGTCGAGGATTTCCTTGAGGCGGTCGGCCTCGGTGCGCACGCCGGCCAGGCGGCGGGCCAGGCGGTTGTGCTCGTCGTCGTCATGGCGCGCGAGGTCCTCGGCGAGCAGTTGCAGGTTGACGTTGATGGTGCTCAGCGGGTTGCGGATCTCGTGGGCCAGTCCGCCGGCCAGCGTGCCCAGTTCGGCCAGGCGGTCGTGCCCGCGCCGCCGCTGCGCCAGGCGCCGGGCCTGTCGCCAGGTCCGCCGGCTGAGCCAGAAGCCCAGGCCGATCCAGATCGGCCCGGCCGCCAGAGCGCCCAGGAGTATCCAACCGGTCATCGGCGCAGCGTCCTTATGTGGGGGAGGCTAGTCGCGTCGCCGGCCACGGTCGCCGCCGCGGTCGCCGCCCCGTCCGCCGCGTCCGCCGCCACGACCGCCGCGGTCGCCGCCGCGCCCGCCGCTTTCGGGGGCGGGCGTCGGGTCGGGCGTTTCGCCGCGCTCTTCCTGGAGCACGACCTTGCGGGAGAGCTTCACGCGCCCGGTGTCGTCAATGTTGATGACCTTCACCTTCAGCGTGTCGCCGATCTGGCAGACGTCCTCGACCTTCTTGACGTACTCGGTGTCCAGCTCGCTGACGTGGCAGAGCCCGTCGGTGCCGGGGAGAATCTCGATGAACGCCCCGAACTCGCGAATGCTGACGACCTTGCCTTCGTACACCATCCCGAGGGTGACCTCGGAACCCAGGGCGGCGACCATGTCGCGAGCCCGCTCGGCCCCGGGGCCGGTCGAGCAGATGAACACCGTGCCGTCTTCCTCGATGTCGATGACGGTCTCGGTCTCTTCCTGGATCTTCTTGATCATCTTGCCGCCCGGGCCGATCAGCTTGCCGATCTTCTCCGGGTCGATCTTGACGGTGATCATGCGGGGGGCATGGGGCTTGAGTTCCGGGCGCGGAGCGGCCAGGACGGCCAGCATCTGCTCCAGGATGTTCAGCCGGGCCGTGCGGGCCTGAGACAGCGTCGCGACGATCTGCTCCTGGGTCATGCATCGCTTCTTCATGTCCAACTGGATGCCGGTGATGCCGGCGGTGGTGCCGGCGACCTTGAAGTCCATGTCGCCGTGGAAGTCTTCCTCGCCGATGATGTCGGTCAGGAGGACGTAGCGGTCGCCCTCGGAGACCATGCCGACGCTGATGCCGGCGACGGGGCTCTTGATGGGCACGCCGGCGTCCATCAGGGCCAGCGTCGCCCCGCAGACGGTGGCCTGGCTGGTCGAACCGTTGCTCTCGAGAATGTCGCTGACGACGCGGACGGTGTACGGGAAGACGCTCTCGTCCGGCAGGACGGGCTCGATGCTCTTTTCGGCCAGCGCCCCGTGCCCGATCTCACGCCGCCCCGGGCCTCGGATCGGACGAATCTCGCCCACGCTGAAGGGCGGGAAGTTGTAGTGCAGGAAGAAGCTCTTCTTGTACTCGTCCAGCAGCCCGTCGATGATCGGCTGGTCCCGCCGCGTGCCCAGCGTCACGGTCGTCAGGGCCATCGTCTCGCCGCGGGCGAAGATCGCCGACCCGTGCGTCCGGGGCAGCACGCCCACCTCGATGGTCAGCGGGCGGACCTGGTCCATCGCGCGCCCGTCGGGGCGGATCTTGTTCAGGATCAACTCACGCTGCACCGCGCCTTCCAGTTCGTAGAAGGCCGTCTTGACCTGGTCGGGCGTGAAGGGCAGCTCGACCGCGTCTTCCGGGCACAGCTCGGCGACGGCTTCGTCCTTCAGGGCCGACAGCGTGTCGTTCCGCTCGACCTTGCCGAAGATCTGCTTGGCCGCTTTGACCTTGGCCCCGTAGGACCGGCGGACCTTGACGACGAGTTCGTCGGGCAGGAGCTGGAGCTCGGACTGCTTGGTGACGGGGCACTGGGCAGCCAGCTCGTCGATCAGGTCGGTCACCTGGCCGATGACTTCGAGGGCCTTGGCGGTGGCGCCGGCGACGACGTCTTCGCCGAGTTCACGGCCCTGGAACTCGATCATGTTGAGGCCTTCGCGAGGCCCGCAGGCGAACAGTTCCATCTCGCTGCCGGCCAGTTGGCTGTGCGTGGGGTTGACGACGTACTGTCCCTCGATATAGCCGATGCGGGCGGTGCCGAGGGGTGCGTGGGGTTGACGACGTACTGTCCGTCGATGTAGCCGATGCGGGCCGAGCCGAGGGGGCCGGCAAACGCCGCCGGGCTGATCGCCAAGGCCGCCGCCGACCCGCTGAGGGCCAGGATGTCCGGGTCGTTCTCGTTGTCGGTGGACAGGACCATGCATTGGATCTGCACTTCGTTGCGATAGTAGTGGGGGAACAGCGGGCGGATCGGGCGGTCGATCATCCGCATTGTCAGGATTTCCTTCGTCGAAGGCCTGCCCTCACGCTTGAAGAACCCCCCGGGAACCTTGCCCGCGGCGTACTGATTTTCGCGGTAGTCCACGTACAGGGGGAAGAAGTCGATTTCCGCATCCGCCGTCGGCGAGACCAGCACGGTGGCCAGCACCACCGTGTCGCCATACCGCACGACGACAGCCCCATGGGCCTGCTTGGCCCAGTGCCCCGTCTCCAACGACATCATCCGACCGCCGATTTCCTTCTGAACCGTTACCTTACCCATGTCTGTCTTCCTTACTTCCTCTTGTTGGGCGACCTTCCGTGCCGCCTGCCGTCACAATCCGTTCGTCCGACAGCGGTCGCATACCGCTAAGCCGGGCTGATTCTGGAAAAAACCCGAGACGGACGCCGTGCCCGGGCGTTCGAGGGAATCGTGCACCTTGTAGTGCGATACAGCCACTGCACGATGTGCAATCGAGAGAATGAATTCGTCCTTACTGCCCCGGTCGTCCTCGATCGGTCCGTTCCACGGCCCCGAACCGAGGCGAATACCCATTTGTACCCGCGACCGGCCGGCACAACCCCGCGCTACTTGCGCAGGCCCAGTGCCTTGATGATGTCCTGGTAGCGAGCGGGATCTTGGGTCGCCAGGTACTTCAGCAGACTGCTGCGCATCCCCACCAGCCGCAACAGACCGCGACGCGATGCGAAGTCCTTCGTGTGCGTCTTCATGTGCTCGGTCAAGTGATTGATCCGAGCCGTCTGAAGGGCAACCTGAACCTCGGCCGAACCCGTGTCCGTCTCGTGCCGCCGGTATTTCTGGACAACCGTCTTCTTGTCGATGACTTCCGCACTGCTCATGAAGCGTCTCGTTTCCCGCCCGTCGCCGCAGCCGTTGGCCGCGTCTCACGACAAGCATCTTTCCTTCTTCTCTGGATTCCCTGTCTTCTATTGTCTAATCGGCAAACAGTGTACCTGTCCGCGCGGGAGTGTACAACCTTTTTTTCGGCCCGGCCCGAAGATTTTTCCCGCTTTATGCCGGCGTCTCCGGTCCGGCCTGGGCCGCCGAAAGAATCTTCGTCACCGACGCCAGCAGCTTCTCCATCCGGAAGGGCTTGTTCATGTAGTCGTCCGCCCCCATGGTCTGGGCGAACGTCTTGTGCCTGTGGCCCTGGTTGCCCGTGACCATGATGATCCGCGGCGGCTCGCTCTTCTTCTTGCCCCGACGCAACCGTTCCATCACCAGGAACCCGCTCCGCTTGGGCAGCATCATGTCCAGCACGACCAGGTCGGGCTTGTGCGCCTCGGCCTGCGTGAGCGCCAGTTCGCCGTCACTGGCCGTGAAAACCTCCACGCCCAGCCCGGCCAGCGCCGTCTGCAGCGCCTCGAGGATGTCCCTGTCGTCGTCGACAACCAGGATCTTCTTGCCCGGAAACGTTTTCGCTTCGTCAACCATTCTGATACTCCTCTGGCCGTTACCTTATCGGCGTGCCACCCCGCAACCGCCAGTATTATAGGATACCCCCGCGAAAATTGTCAACGCGCCTTCCGACGGAGTCATCCCCAGTTTCGACTCGGACAACAGGTCATGGCGACTCATGTCCGACTATCCCGTTGGAATGGTCGTGTGCTGGGGGGTCCGGGCTGCGGTAAGCGGGGGGCCCGCCCCCCGTGCCCCCCGGGATTTTCCGCCTTCTCGCCTGCTGGCAGGCCCGAAAGCGCAAAATCCCGGGGGGCAGGGGGGTGGAACCCCCCTCCGCGGGGCCATACCACGGGCAGGCAATGAGGAACGGGCATGGAGCCCGGAGGACGAGGCCGTCGTTGGTGGTTCGCTATCACGCTCTTCAAGAGGAAGTCTCGAAATGGGGGATGATTCACGGGGAGGCCCGATGGGTTTCCTTGTCAACAAACACCCCGCAACGTATCATACGTTCCTGGAAGGAGCCCGCTATGGAACTCCACGTGCATCGATCCGCCCGGCTGGCCGGGACTGTGGCGATACCGCCGAATAAGAGTCATTCATTCCGGGCGTTGATCATGGCGGCCCTGGGCAAGGGGGTCAGCCGGATACTTTCCCCGGCCGTCTCCAACGACTGGATGCGAGGCATCGAGGCCTTCGAGATGTTCGGCGCCCAGATCCACCCCAAGGCCGAGGGCGTCTGGGAAGTCACCGGCACCGGCGGCGTACTGCACACCCCCGAGGACATCGTCGACTGCGGCAACAGCGGGATCATTCTGCGGTTTTTTGCCGCCCTGGCCGCCTGCTGCCCGGGCTACACCGTGCTCAGCGGCGACCACTCGATCCGCCACCTGCGGCTGTGCCAGCCCCTGATCGACGCGTTGGGCCAGTTGGGCGCCTGGGCGGTTTCCACCAAGGGCGACGGGCACGCTCCGCTGGTCGTCCGCGGGCCCCTCAAGGGCGGGCAGGCCCAGATCGACGGGCTGGACTCCCAACCCGTCTCGGCCCTGCTGATCGCCGCGGCGATGGCGGACGGGCCCAGCGAGATCCACGTCCTTCGGCCGGGCGAGAAGCCTTGGGTGGGCCTGACGCTGGAATGGCTCAAGCGGTGCGGCGTGGAGTTCAGCAACGACAACTACGAACTCTTCCGCGTCCGCGGGCATCATCGATGGGGGGCGTTTGAGACGATCATCCCGCTGGACTGGTCGGCCGCCCTGTACCCCGTCGTCGCCGCCCTCGTCTGCCCCGACAGCGTGGTGAAAATCCCCGGCATGGATTTCGCCGACACCCAGGGCGACAAAGGCGTCGTCAACATCCTCCGGGACATGGGCGCGCAGATCGAGATCGCCGGCAATGTGGTGACGGCCTCGACCAGCGCCCTCCGCGGGCGAGAGATCGACTGCAACGACTTCATCGACCAGTTGCCCCTGCTGGCCGTCGTGGGCGCGCTGGCCGAAGGGGAGACTCGCCTGGTGAACGCGGAGGTCTGCCGCCACAAGGAGTGCGACCGGATCACGGCGACGGCGCAGGCCCTCCAGGCCATGGGCGCCGACGTCGCCGAGCGGCCCGACGGGCTGGTCATCCGCCACAGCCGCCTGCGCGGGGCCGTCATCGACAGCCAGGCCGACCATCGCATGGTCATGACCTTCGCCGTCGCCGCCCTGGCCGCCGAGGGCCGAACGCTCATCAAAGACTCTGAGTGCGTGCGGAAAACCTTCCCCCACTTCGTCGAGGAAATGCGCAAGATCGGGGCCGAGGTCGGCACGGAGTAGGGGCCGGGGTGATGGGGGCGAGGGAAAAAGAAGGCCACAAAGGGCACAAAGGACACAAAAGAACGAAAGGATGTAGGGGTCTGTATACGATCTTGTGCTGTTCTTGCTTCTTCCCGCCTTGGTGATCTTTGTGCCCTTTGTGGCTTATTCTCGGCCCTTCGGCGTAGACGTGTTTTGGATTCCCGATCGGCGCCGGCGGTGTGGTTCAATCCGAAAAGAACACCTTCGTGGGCGATATCCGTCCCGCCGCGGGATAGCACCGGGCCAGGGCGACCAGGACGCCGGCGGAATCTTCCAGGGCCACGTCGAAGGGTTCGGCCCGGGGCGGGGCGGACGCCGGCGAGGGGATGGCGCGGCCGTGGTTTATCTCGAAGCGATCGGCCTCGCTGATGACGAGGCGGGGATATTCGGGCACGGCCAGTTGGGGCGCCAGCAGATGCACGGCCGGGTCGAGGGCCTCGGGGGCGAGGGCGTCGGCGAGGGCGAAGGGGCCCACCTGCGTGCGGGTGATGTCGCTGCAATAGCCCCCGACTCCCAGGGCCTCCCCGATGTCCCGCGCCAGGCTGCGAATGTACGTCCCGCTGCCGCAGGCGACGTCGAGGGTCACGAGCGGCCAGGCGTAGGCGACCAGCTCGATGGCGTGGACGACGACGGCCCGCGCGGCGAGGTTGGTCTCTCGCCCGGCCCGGGCGGCCTTGTACGCCCGCCCGCCGGTGGGCAGGTGGACGGCCGAGTGGGCGGGGGGGACCTGCTGGATCTCCCCGACGAACCGCCCCAGCACCGCCCGGAGGGCCTCGTCCGTCGGCGGGACGGGCGCGGGAGTCTGGGTGATTTCGCCTTCGCGGTCGTCGGTGGTGCTGACGGCCCCGAGGGCGACGGTGGTGAGGTAGCGTTTGGGCAGGCCCTGCACGTAGTCGCTCAGGCGGGTGGCCGGGCCCAGGCACACCACGAGCACGCCGGAGGCCTTCGGGTCCAGCGTGCCGGCGTGCCCGATCTTGACGACCTTGCCCAGCCGCCAGCGGAGCCGGGCGATGACGTCGTGACTGGTCGGGCCCACGGGTTTATTGACGTTCAGGAAACCGAACATGCCGGGATTATACGGGCTTCGGCCCGCGAGCATTCATGTTTTCCCCGCGCCTTGGCCGATACATGTTCGGACCTGTTGTGGAGTGACGTTATGGCAATGGACATGCCGGATCGGGACAACGACGGCGTACTCGTGCAGACGGTTGGGCGGCGCCGATTCACCCTGGGCGAGGCCAACAAGGCCCTCGTGCTCGTCAAGAAGATCATCGCCGACGTGGTGGCCGACTACCGCCGCCTGTTGGACCTTCACGAGATGATCGAGTCCGGCGCCGCCGCCGGCGCCCTCGACCGCACCGAGGCCGCCCGGGACGAACTGGTCGACGTCGCCGAACGGCTCCGCAACTGCCTCCAGGAACTCGAGGACATCGGCGTCGACCTGATCGACTGGGCCAAGGGCGTCGTCGCCTTCCCCTGCCTCGTCGACGGGCGCGACGTGTGCCTGTGCTGGGAATACGGTCAGACGTCCGTCAGCTACTGGCACGACGTGACCGAGGGCGTCGAAGGCCGCAAGCCCATCGCCACCTTCCCCGCCGCCGCGACCGCCCGCGTCTGATTCCTTCGTTGGGCCCGCGGCCTTACGGAAGCGGGAATCAGCCACAAAGGGCACAAAGAACACAAAGGTTAAGACAAGGGGGAAGCTGCAGCCTACATCCCTCTGCGGCCGAACCTGGCTGTGATATCGCCCTTTGTCATTTCTGTTCTTTATCTTTCTGTTTCTCTTTGTGGGCTTTGTGACCTTCGTGGCTAATCCCCTGACGACGTCTGCCTTAAGGCTTGACCGGTTTGTCAGGCGCGTTTGAAGAAGCAGAAGAAGCGTGGGGTTCGGCGGCGGCGATCTGGGTTTTGAGTTTGCCCAGGAACTCGGGCAGATCGAGCCCGACCTGGCGGGCCAACTCGTGCATCGGGGGCAGGGCGCCCATCAGCTTCTTGCCCAGGTTGCTCATGCCGCCCTCGGGGCCTCCCCCGTCCCAGACGAAGATCTTCTCCAGCGGTAGATCCTGGATGGCCTGCGCCTGGATGTGCCCCAGCTCGATGAGTTTCTCGATGACGAGCATGGTCGCCGCCGTCTCGGGCGTGCCGCCCACCGCCGCCACCAGGTTGCGATACCCGGTGGCCTTGCCTTCGAGGATGGCCTGCTGGCCCTTGCCCTCGGCGGACATTTTCGCCAGATTCGCGGCGGCCTGGCCGTCGGCGACGCGGATGGCCTGTTGCTTCTCGGCCTCGGCGCCGATGATCACCTTCTCGCGTTGGGCGTTGGCGGGCACGACGACCTCGGCGTTCAGGCGGGCGGCCTCGCGAAGGGCCTTGGCCTCCTCGGCCGTCTTCTGCGCGATTTCCTGCGCGACGCGAATGGCGCCGTCGGCCTGCTTGGCCGCCGACTCGCCCCGGTTGCGGGCCTCTTCCTCCGCCACCCGCTGGTTGGCGTGGTAGGAGGCCTTCTTGGCCTCGGCGTCGGTCTCGGCGTTGACGGCCTGTGCCTCGAGCCCCGCCACCTGCTGACGCATGTCGCGGTTGGCGTTCTTCTCGCCGATCTCCGCGATGGCCTTCGCCGCCGCCACCGCCACACGCTGGTCCCGCTGCCGTTCGGCCACGCCGGTCTGACCGAGCTTCTCCTGCTCGGCCACGTCGATATTGGCCTGGTTGATCGCCTCGGCGGCGGCCTTCTTGCCCAGGGCCTTGATGTACCCCGACTCATCCTCGATGTCCCGGATGTTCACGTTGATGACCTGGAGCCCGATCTTTTCGAGTTCCTTCGTCACCGCCTCGTTGACGGCGGCCATGAACCCCTGGCGGTCGCGGTTGATGTCCTCGATCTTCATCGTCGCGATCACCGCACGCATCTGCCCCAGGATGATGTCCTGCGCCTGGGCCTGGATCTGCCCGCGGGTGAGCCCCAGCAGGCGGACGGCGGCGTTTTCCATCACGTTGGGCATGTTCGAAATCGCCGCCGTCACCGTCGTCGGCACGGACACGCGGATATTCTCCCGCGAGAGGGCGTTGGACAGGTCGATGGGCACGACGAAGGGCTCGAGGTCCAGGTAGTCGTATGCCTGGACCAACGGGATGATGAACGCCGCCCCGCCGTGGACGCACTTGGCTGCCCCGCGCCCCGTCTTGCCATAAATCACCAGCACCCGGTTCGACGGGCACCGCCTGTAGCGGTTGGCGAAGATCAGGAAAATGATGATCACTACCGCCACCACGATCAGCCCGAGCGTGATCATGGGGGGGATACCCGTCTCCGCCAACATCGGTCCGCCCGCCGTCACCAGCGTTTCCATCAGGATGGCTCCTTTCGATTCTCGGTACCCTTCACCGGTTCCACCGTCACTACGTTGTCAGGAAGTAGTTGGACCACTCGTATCGGCGTACCGGCCGGAATGGCACCGCCGTCGACCGCTCTGGCCGCCACGTGCGTAATTCGCCCGCTTACCGCCACCCGTACCTCGCCCGCCCCGCCGGCCGGTATGTTCAGGTACACCGTGCCCGTTGTCATCACGGACGTGGACAGCCTGGCCGTCCCCGTTTCCGCGAGCTTGCGCAGGTAGTGCACCAGCACGGCCACCGCCAGCCCGCCGGCCAGCCCCCAGAGCAGCCCGTAGAACATGGCGATCCCCACGGCCTTGCCGTTGTCCATGTAGAGCGCCCCGGCCCAGAAGAACAGCAGCAGGAACCCCAGGATCGACCGGACGGTTAACAACTGGAACGCCGCGACGGAGTCGACCGCGTCGACGGCCGAAACGTCGTGGTGGGCCGCGTCGATCCCGACATCCGGGTGCACGTCCCCGGCCACGTCCCCCCCGTGCCCGGCCAGCCCCACCAGCGACGCGAGGAACTGCCACAAGAACAGGAGACTCACGATGCCGGCCACCATGTAGAACGCCTGGTTCATCCCGGTCAAGTCGTTCCACCAGTCGTTCCAGGAGGCCATCATCATGTCCGTTCTCCTTCACCCGCTTCGGCCAACCCACCGGGCGTGACCGCTGACTTGTTGATCCGCGGTGTAGCCTACCTGTCCCACGGGGCGGTTACAAGCCTTTGACGTCAAGACTTCGCGCCGCGCAGGGGGCCTCGCGTCCGTTCCCCCCCCCCGTCGGGCCGGCTAAAACTTGCGACTGCGTTCGAGCACGTCCCGCAGGCGGGCGCACACCGTCGTGACCTGGGCCTCCTTCAGGCTCAGGATGTCGCGGAGGGCCTCGCCGATCGCGGGGATGTATTTCTCGATGTAACTGCGTTTCTTGAGTTCCTGCTCGATCCGCCGCCCCTTGCGGATGTGCAGTCCGAGCTTCCGCCCGCACAACTGCAGGGCCAGGCGGATGTCCTTCATGATCTCCGGGTAGCCGGCGATGGCTTCCTTGCTTTCGCTGGTAAAGGGCACCCAGACGCTGGCCATGTGGACCACGACGGTCAGGGGCCCGGTCGGCAGGGCCCCGCGCGACTGCGGCACGCCGTACGACCGCCAGTTCATCCCCACCACCGACTTGTAGATCGCGCACGCGCTCTGCTGGTACAGCAGCGGCACGCGATTGGCGAACCGGATCAGCTTCGCCGCCTGGAGCTCCTCCTCATCCTCATCCGTCGTGGGCGTGGGGGCTCCCTCCGCCGCTTGCGGCTCGGCGTCCTTCGGTTCCTTCTTCTCTTCCTCGTCCGGATCCCCATACGCCATCGCCGCCTCGATGATGAACGGATTCCCCCGATACACCGACGGGCTCCGGCTGGCGGCGGCGTAGAACCCCGCCTTGACCACCTGCTTGAGCCCCGCGATCAGCTTCTCCTCGCCGATGGGCACGACGCAGTCGGTCGAGGGGGCCATGATCTTCGTCTCTTGAATGGCCGCGTAGATCTTCCTGACGGCCTCGCCGGCCAGACGAGCGGGCTTCTCCGACACGCCGATGCCCGCCTTGTCCAGAATCTCCTTGGCCACCCGCGGCGAGACCCGCGAGAACTCCGTCGAGAGAAAATGCTGCACCGTCCGCGACTTGCTCTCGCCCAGCATCTTCAGCAGCACGCCCAGCTCCACGCCGTACGGATGCGGGCGGATCTCCTTGGGCGTCGGCGGCAGGTGCGAGGCGGCCGCCTCGTACACGGCCGTTTGGCCGTCCGGGCTGTGGTAGATCAGACAGACGTGCGGGTTGGCGATGGCCGTCTGCTGCAGGTAATCGTCCACGCTCTGGCGGCCCTTCTGGTACTTGGCCTCCAGTTCGATCTGCACCTTCGTGCCGTGGGGAGAGTCCCACTCGACCTCTTCGTCACGGATGATGTCCGGGCGGTTCTTCGACGTGTCGATCTGCAGCTCGTAGTAGTGCGCCTTGGCCTTCGCGCCGATCCGCGACGTGATCCGCACGGGCTTGCCCGTCGTGAGCAGCCCGTACATCCCCGCGGCGCTGATCCCGATGCCCTGTTGTCCCCGGCTCATGCGCAGCCGGTGGAACTTGCTGCCGTAGAGCAACTGGCCGAACACGCTGGGGATCTGTTTCCGCACGATGCCCGGCCCGTTGTCCTGCACCGTCACGACGAAGTGCGTTTCGCTCACGCCCTGGATGGAGATCTCGACGCGAGGCATGATGCCGGCCTCTTCGCAGGCGTCGAGGGAGTTGTCCACCGCTTCCTTCACCGTAGTCAGGAGGGCCTTTCGCGGGTTATCGAACCCCAACAGGTGGCGGTTCTTGGCAAAGAACTCGCTGACCGAGATACTCCGCTGGGCCTTGCCCATCGACTCCGCGGTCGCGTACCCGCCCTTCTTCCCCTTCGCTCCCTTCCCCGTCGCGGGCGTTTCCTCCGCCTCGCTCGCGGTCGTTTCTTCCACCGTGGTCGCGGGGGTCCGTTTCCCGACCTCTTTCTTCTTCTCCCGCTCCGGCGCCGCCTTCTTCTCCACTCGCGGCTTACGTTGGGGCTTGCCTTTTGGCGTCTCTTTCTTCTTCACCATCACCGGCTTCCTTGCCATCCCATCGTCTCTTCCCCCGCGCTACGGCGCGGGGTTGCTCAACGCCTTCATCGCCTTGCGGATCTCATACTGTCTTATCCACTCGTACAGTCCATCCCGCACCCTCACGTCCTTGCCCGGGATCAACTGCTTCTCGCTCCGCACGGTGATCATCACGCCCTGATCGGCCTTCTGGACGCTGATCGTCGTGAACCGGGCGGAGGAGTACTCCCACGTCTTCTCGATCTGTACGCTGAACTCCTGCCCCGGCGAAACTTCCTTGCCTACCGCGCTGATGTCGAACTTGCCGATGCCCAGCTCGCGGTCATACGCGGGGCACTTGCCGGCCAGGTCCGACCCGCCGCCGGGGTAGAGTTCCGCGACGGCTCGGGCCGCCTCCGGATACGCCACAGGATACGTCTGAGGACCGCACCCGCCCAGCCAGCATCCGGCCAGGACCATGATTCCCATTGTGCGCATCATATGTCTCCCGTTCCTTTCCGGCCACGTTGGGGCCGAAGGTCACTCTACCGCCCCCCGCCATCGCTGTCAACGCCGGGTGGGGCCAATTGCCGACCGGCTTACCGTTGTCCTTGACCCTTCTACCGTGGGCCGATAGGATGTAGCGATGATCCGGCATAACCTCGATATTTCAATGCCCCAGATCGGCGAGTTCTGCCGGAAGTGGAAGGTCAGGGAGTTCTCGTTGTTTGGTTCGGTGTTGCGGCAGGACTTCAGCCCCGACAGCGACGTGGACGTGCTGGTGAGCTTCCATCCGGAGGCCCATTGGGATCTTCTCGGCCTGGTGAAGATGCGAGAAGAATTGATGGCGATGTTCCATCGGGATGTGGACCTCGTGGAAAAGGAAGGGCTCCGCAATCCCTTCCGGCGGCACAATATCCTCCGGACTCGCGAGGTGATCTATGCCGCATGAAACCGACGACGCCTCCCGTCTCTGGGACATGCTCGAGGCCGCCAGGAAGATACGGCAGTTTGTCGCTCATGAATACGGCGAGATCATCCAAGAGAAGCTTTGGCGGGTGGCTACGGTTCACGTTACGGAACTGATTGCCCTTCTGGAACCCTTGATTCCCCCCTTGCCGCCCGCTGTCGGAGAGTGATGGGACCGGCCATGCGGATTGTGTTTTGCGGAAGCGGCGGATTTGCGGTGCCATCGTTGCGGGCTCTGGCGAGCTCGCGGCATGAGGTGGTGTACGTCGTCACCCAGCCGGCCAGGCCCGCCGGACGGGGGGGCAAGGTCAGGCACACGCACGTGGCCGCCGCGGCGGGGGAGTTGCGCCTAGCCGCCGTCGAGTGCCCCAATATCAACGACCCCGCCATGGTCCAGACGATTCAAACCCACAGGCCCGACCTGATCTACGTCGCCGATTTCGGGCAGATGGTCCGCGCCGCGGTCCGCCAGACGGCCGGGCGGGGGGCGTTCAACCTCCACGGCTCCGTCCTGCCCGAACTCCGCGGGGCCGCCCCCATCAACTGGGCCCTCATCCGTGGCTTCAAACACACCGGCGTGTCGTTCTTCTCCCTGGTCGACCGCATGGACGCCGGCGAAATCTACGGCACGGCCACCACGCCCGTCGGCGACGCCGAAACGGCCGAGGAACTGCACGACCGCCTGGCGGACATCGGGGCGGAGCTTGGCCTGAAGGTGCTGGACGAGTTGGAGGCCGGTACGGCCCGGGGGGTGGCGCAGGATGAGTCGAAGGCCACGCTGGCGCCCAAGCTGAAGAAGGAAGACGGGCGGCTGGATTTCACCGTGCCTGCCGACGCCCTGGCCGCCCGCATCAACGGCGCCTGCCCCTGGCCCGGCGGGCAGGCCGTGCTCGCGGCGAGGGACGGGCGGGAGCTGCCCGTCACGATCGCCCGCGCCCGAGCCCGCGACGACGGGGCAGGGCGGGCGCCCGGGGAGCTGGACTCCGACATGATGATCGCCGCCGGCGTTGGACGCGTGGAGGTCCTCGAGATCCAGCCCGCCGGCAAGAAGCGGATGCCCTGGAAGGCGTTCCTCAACGGCCATCGCCTGGCCCCCGGCGACCGGTTCGTGAGCGTGAGCTCATGAGCGACCACGGCGCTACCGCCCGTGACGTCGCCGTCCGCGCGTTGCGAGACCGCGGGGGCAACGTCACCGCCCACGTCGACCGGTTCGCCGGCACGAACGCCCCGCCCGCCGAAAAGGCCCTTGCCCGTGAACTGGCCCTGGGCGTGCTCCGCCGGCGGGGCACCCTCGACGCCGTCCTGCGTGCCTACCTCCGCCAGGCCGACCGCAGGCCCCCCGGGCCCGTCCAGGAAATCCTCCAGGTCGCCCTCTACCAACTGCTGTTCCTTGACCGCGTGCCGGACTTCGCCGCCGTCAGCGAGGCCGTCGCACAGACCGGGCGTTTCGGACACAACCGCCAGAGCAAGTTCGTCAACGGCGTGCTGCGAGGCATCACCCGCGAGCTCTCGGCGGCGGCGGAAGAAGGCCTGCCCCCGGCCGCCGACGTGATCCCCACAAGCCCCCGGGCCGGGCGACGCATCGGCCGCGAGGTCTTCCCCTCGCCCGCCGACGACCCGGGCGGGTATCTCGCGGCGGCGTACTCGTTGCCCGAGTCGCTGGCGGGGCGGTGGGTGGCCCGCTTCGGCGGGCTCGCCGGCGCCCTGCCGATCGCCGCCCAGGCCGCCGCCCGCGCGCCCCTGCTCGTCCGCCCCAACACCCTCAAGGGCAGCGTGGAGGAAATCCTCGCCGCCCTGCAAACCGAAGGCGCCCAGGCCCAGCTTCACGCCGGGGGACGCTGCATCGTCCTCGAGGGCGTGGCCAACGTGCAGCAGATGGCTGCCCTGAAGGCCGGGCTCATCCAGCCCCAGGACGCCACCGCCGCCGCCGTCGCCCCCGCCTGCGAAGTGCAACCCGGTATGAACGTGCTGGACTTCTGCGCCGCCCCCGGCACGAAGACCACCCACCTGGCCGAACGGATGGCCAATCGCGGGCGGATCGTCGCCCTCGACGTCAGCCAGGAAAAACTCAGCCGCATCGACGACAGTTGCCGCCGCATGGGCATCTCCATCGTCACCACCATGCTGGCCGAGAACGTCGCCCAACTGCCCGAGGCGAGCTTCGACCTGGCCCTGGTGGACGCCCCGTGCAGCAACACGGGCGTGCTCGCCCGCCGGGCCGAGGCACGATGGCGGTGCGACGACCGCTCCTTTTCCGCCCTGGCCGCCGACCAGCAGATCCTCGCCGGCCTGGCCGCCCGATACGTCCGCCCGGGCGGGCGGCTGGTCTACAGCACGTGCAGCATCGAGCCGGAAGAATGCGGCGAACTCGCCCGCGCCCTGGTGAAAAAGAACCCGCGGCTCAAGCTCGTCCGGGATGAGCTGACCCTCCCGGGCGGGGCCGACGAACCGGCCTGCTGGCGGGACGGCGGATATACTGCTATATTCGACGTCCGGTAAACACCATGGCCAAGAAGAAGCCCAAAGACGAGAAGTCGCACTCCGAAGGCCCGCGAATCGCCAATCGCAAGGCCTGGCACAATTTCCAGATCCTGGAAGTGCTCGAGTGCGGGCTGGCCCTCACCGGCACCGAGGTCAAAAGCCTCCGGGCCGGACAGGCCCAACTCGACGAGGGCTTCGCCCGCGTCCGCAACGGGCAACTGATTCTCGTCGGCGTGAACATCGCCACCTATCCCCAGGCCGGGGCCATGATGCAGCACGAACCCCTCCGCGAACGCCGCCTCCTCGTCCACCGCCGCCAGATCAAACAACTGGAAATGCACGTCAAGCAGAAGGGCAAGACGATCGTCCCGCTGGCGATGTACTTCAAAGGCGGCTGGGCCAAGTGCGAGGTCGGCCTGGCCATCGGTAAGAAATTCTTCGACAAGCGCGAAGACCTGAAGAAGAAGGACCAGCAGAAGGAAATGAATCGGGCGATGAATAAGAGACGGTAGGGGGGATTGCATTGTTGACCCATCACCTGGGGCGGGTATACTTAATGTGTAGCGATAAGAAGGTTATTTCGTGAGGTCCGAGAACCATGGCTACTACCGAAGTCAAGATCGATTGGGAAGTGAAGAAGGCTGAGTGGGTCAAAGCGGTGGGGAAGTCGCCAGTCTCCAGAAGGAACTGCACGAAGAATTCCTCGGCACGTATTGGGCTCCCACGTTGCGGATCCAAACCGAGAACGGGACGCTAATGCTGGATCCTGTTGCCCGCAACATAGTCGGTGGTGAAGGCAGGGTGGACCTCTTAGCCTTCCCCTCTTTCAACCGATTCCTTCTCCTTCGGCAGAAGGATCGGTGGGTCTTGTTTACGGATTCTATGGTTCGGTGGCCCAACCCTTGGTCGAAGGAAACCTTCCTGGCATTGGCGAAAGAGTTGACCTCTCCCCAGTGATGCCTGCAAGTGCCGCCCATTTTGGCCGTTTCCACTGGATCAGACAGGTCGAGCGGGAGTTTATCGCGTCCCGGTTTGGGCTTTCGAAACTGGAACGGAC
>JAPLNA010000203.1:4559-9083 GCA_026693065.1 Planctomycetota bacterium | reverse complement strand
TCCTGGGGGGTGCAGCGACGGGGATATTTCCAAGGCGTTGGCCCATCTGGAGGGTACCTATGTGTTGAGGGTCTTTGCGGAGTTCGAGGCGGCGCTCCGGACCATCTACCAGCGAATCCGCAAGCGAGCCGCCATGCCGCGAGTCAAGGTCAGTCTGCTGATCGACTGGCTCTCTCGGAACTCCATGCCCGACAACGTTCGCAAGGACGCCCACAGAGTCCGGGAGTACCGCAACTCGCTTGCCCACGAGGGTGGCAGCGAAGTACCGATTTCCATGTCTCAGTGCCGGTCCATTCTCTGCACGTATCTTTCCTTTGTGCCCCGTGTGCCGTGATACCCCTATGACCCACAAACGGTTCGAACTGGTTAGGGTGTAGTCTGGGGAAGTCCCATGTCTAGGCAAGGCTAGTGTTAGGTCTGAACTGAACCGGGCGACGAACAAGAGGAGGGGGGAAGAGGAGGAACCGTTGGACAGAGGGGGCACATGGGAGGCGGGAGCGTCGTGAAAAGGGCAAGCAGATCGCTGGATAGATGGCGAAATCGGGGGCGGTTTGGGGACGAGGACGACAGCCTGGGGTTATTGGACGACGATCTTCCCGAACCGACGCTTCCCGACGCGGAGGATCTGGCCGGTCGCGGGGGTTACCGTTGCGGCGATGTCGGAGATCTTGACGTCGTCGAGGCTGACGGCGTTCTGCTGGATGAGGCGGCGGGCTTCGCCGCGGCTGTCGGCGAACTGACCCAGGGTGATCAGGTCGACCAGGGGGATCGCGCCGGCCGGGATGGGGATCTCCGGCATGTCGGTGGGCACGTTGCCCTGACTGAAGACGCGGTCGAACTCGGCCAGGGCGGCCGCGCCGGAGGCTGGGCCGTGGTATTGGGAGACGATCAGGCGGGCGAGCTCGGCCTTGGCTTTGCGGGGGTGCGTCTGGGCCGGGTCGACCAGGGCGGCGATCTCCGCGCGGGAGAGTTCCGTGCCCAGCTCAAAGTAGTTGCCCATGAGGGCGTCCGGGATGCTCATGACCTTGCCGAACATGTCGTTGGGCTCGTCGGTGATGCCGATGTAGTTACCCTTGGATTTGCTCATTTTCTGCACGCCGTCCAGCCCGACCATCAGCGGGAAGATCATGACGATCTGGGGCTTTTGGCCGGCGTTTTCCTGGAGGGTGCGCCCGACGAGGTTGTTGAAGGTCTGGTCGCTTCCGCCCAGCTCGACGTCGGCGTGGATGCAGACGCTGTCGTAGCCCTGCATGAACGGGTAGAGGAACTCGTGCACGCCGATGGGCACGCCGTCCTTGAAACGGAGCTCGAACGTATCGCGTTCCATCATGCGGGCGACGGTCATCTGCGAGCACAGGCGGATCACCTGCTCGAAGCTCATCTGCGACAGCCATTCGCTGTTGCGGCGGACCTCCAGTTTCTCGGGGGACGGGTCCAGCACGCGGCTCAACTGGGCGACGTAGGTGGCGGCGTTGGCGTCGATCTGCTCGCCCGAGAGAACCGGGCGGGTCTTGTTCACCCCGCTGGGGTCGCCGATGCGGGCGGTGTAGTCGCCGATGATGAGCACGGCCTTGTGCCCGAGGTCCTGGAACTTGCGGATCTGGCGCAACTGGACGACGTGCCCGACGTGGATGTCCGGGCTGGTCGGGTCCATACCGAGCTTGACGCGGAGCGGCCTGCCCTCGCGGGCGGCCCAGGCCAGGCGGTGGCGGAGTTCGCTCTCGGTGTACAGGGCCTCGGCCCCGCGGGTCAGCAGGTCGACTTGGTCGGTAAGTTGTTGTTCTGTCAGTTCGGGCATAAGGAGCGAAAGTGTACCGGGACCGGGGCTGGTTTGCAACCACGCAGGGGATTGTAATGCCCGTCTCGGGCGGGTACAATCCATGGTCAAAGTCAGGGCTCGGGTCCGTGTGAGCCTCCGCCGCGACGCCTGACATGGTGGACGAACGAAATGAAAGCCAACACGATCATGGCGCTCGCGGTGGCGGCGGCCTGCCTGACGGCGGGCGGCTGCAACAAGCCCCCCGTGACCATGCCGGTCACCCTCATCGACTACCAGAGGCTCCAGTCGGAAAACCCCCAGGACTATCCCCCGGGCAACGTCCTGAAGCTCAACCTCGTCCGCGTCCTGGACACCGGGCTCACCGAGGAAGACCGACTGACGTCGATGGAGGTGGTGACGTATCTGCAGCCCCGCTCGCAAGGGGACCTCGATGCCCTGGCCACCGTGCAGAACGAGAAGAACAGCCCCCGCCTGGCGGCGGCCGCCCGGCAGTATCTCCAGCGCGTGCCTTCCCTGCCGCCCGTCCCCGACCGGGGCGCCACCGGCGTGGCCTCCAGCGCCCTCGCCAGGCGGACCGACCCGGACGACCCGCGATACAGCAGTGATCGGGCCGGTTCCGTGGGATCCTACCGCACGGGCACGAGCGACACGGGCTACCCCGCCGCCGGGACCGGCGACACGACCGCCAGGCCTCCGACCGTCTCCCCCTACGACGTGCGCAGCCAGCGGCTGCGAGAACTGCTGACCAACGGGCGGGCCGACGACCTGTCCGAAGTCATCATCTACTGGGGACAGGAGCCCGCCCCGCCGGATGAACGCGTCGACGGGGGATACCGCGCCGCGATCGAGAAGATCACCGGCAAGCCCTGGGACGAGGCCCTTCTGGACGCTATCAACCAGCCGCGATTCACCGCCCGGGGATCGGCGGTCGAGGTTCTGTCCGCCCGGATCGCCCAGCCCGCGCTGGTCCAGCGCGTGGCGGCGGTGACCACGCCCAACAGCGAGGCCATGCAGGTCATGAAGGTCTTCGCCTCGCAGTTCGGCTACGTGCCCGGGACGCGGCAGGAACTTCTCAGTGCCGTCCGCGTCTACCGGGCCTACAACGGACGGCTCGAACAGGGCGCCAAGCTCGCCCGCCAGTGGCGGCAGGAATCCCAGGGGCTCGACGACGCCGCCGGCGCCCGCGGGCAGCGGATCTACCGCTTCAACATCCGCGACTTCCACCTACTGGCGGGCCTGGCCCAGGACCCCGGCAACAGCCGCACCGACCGTCTCTCGCTCGTGGCCGAACTGGCCAACAGCACCCCCGCCGGCCGCCCCGCCCCGCCGGTCACCGGCGTGGAAACCTCCACCATGAGCGCCGCCGTGGGCAAGATGAGCATGGCCGACCTGTGGAACGTCTGGCTGATGAACGGAATGCTGGCCAGTCCGGCCTTCCGCGCCGACCTGCGCCAGGTGGCCGAGCGAGACCTCGCCGACACCCGCGCCGCCTGGGGCGGGCTGATCGTCTACAACGCCCTCGCCAAGCGAGTCGAGGTTCGCAGCGCCGACGCCGCCCGCACCGGGGCCTACGACGACGTCCGCTACCTGCCCCCCCAGACCGTCATCGACAAAACCCCGCTGGCCATGGCGCGGATCCACGGGCACTTCAACCGCGTCAACGGCGCCGCCCTGGCCGGACCCACGCGACAGGAAGTCCAGGACGCTGTCGTGGGCAACTACTGCGGCCTGGTCCTGACGCGGATCAGCGACCGCGAATTCTGCGCCTACTACTACAACCCCGGCCGCCTCGTCCTGGGCCTGGGAACGTTCAACTTCAACGACTGACCCGGGGCCGTGGGCAAGGGCGGGGGCCGGAGGTAAGAGACAGGGATTAGGGGATTCTTGGATTAGGGGATTAGAAGAGGGATGAAGAATAGAAGAAGCTGCATACAACGCAAAGGGGACTCGTTCCGCTTGTTTCTAGCCTTCTTCTAATCCCCTAATCCAGAAATCCCCTAATCCCCGTCTCTCTCTGCCTCCTGCTGCCCCGGCCCGCGTATTGCCAACCAACCAGGTCAGCCCAGTTTTCGCAGGATGTGCTCGATGGCCATGCACTCGGCCTGCATTTTTTCCAGCTCGGCCCGGGCGCCTTTGACGATCTCGGCGGGGGTGTTGGCCAGGAACTCCTCGTCGGCCAGGCGGGTGGCGTATTCGTCGATGCGGTCGCGGAGCTGGATGAGCCTCTGGCGGAGCATCTCCAGGCGGCTGGCGGCGTCGTCGCGGAGGGCCTCGACGAGCACCTTCTCGTTCACGAAGATCGGCGTGTTGAAGGCCGAGCCCAACGCGATGGCGTCCGAGGGACGCGAGTCCACCAGAATCTCCTGCCCGTGGCACTCGATGTGGAGGGTGGCGAAGAAGATGTGGTCTCGCAGGTCGTTGATGACGATGCTCGCCAGCCGTCCGCCCATCGCGGCGATCACGTTGGCCAGCAGGTCGTGCGTCAGCGGGCGGGGGGTGGGGCGTTCCTTCAGCCGCCGGTCGATCGCCATCGCCTCGTACGTGCCGATGACGATGGGGAACGTCCGCTCGCCCCCGGTTTCCTTCAGAAAGATCACCTGCTGATCCCCGTATTCGGTCATCAGAATCCGCGACAGTTCCATCCGCACGTCCATGGCTGTCCCTTCCGGGCGGCGTGGCGCCGCTCTCAAACCATTCTATGCCCCGGGCCGGGTGAGGGCGAGCCTCTACCGCTCCAGGGCGCC
>JAPLNA010000203.1:0-4464 GCA_026693065.1 Planctomycetota bacterium | reverse complement strand
TCGCTCTCGACGACCGCCGGGTCGGCCTTGGCGAGGAACCCCGCGTTGCCCAGCTTCTTCTCGAGGGCCTCGATGCCCTTGTCGAGTTTCTCGGCCTGCTTGGCCAGGCGGACCTTCTCGGCCTCCAGGTCGATCACGTTGAGGACGAAACAACGGACCGCACCAGCGGTGACGACGCCCGCCGCCGCCGGGGCCGTGCCGGGCTCCTTCGCCACCGTCACCTGGGCCAGATTGGCCTGCGAGGCCAGCAGGGGGATATTGGCGGCGATGACGGCGGCCTGGGCGGCGGGGGCCTCGATGATCACGTCCACCGCGCGGGCGGGGGCCACGTTGTGCTGCGTCCGCACGTTGCGGATCTGGCGGATCAGGTCGGCCAGAAGGTCGAACTGCTCGCCGGCCGGTGCGTTGAGCAGGCGTTCGTCCACGGCGGGCCAGGCGGCCTTGGCGAGCACGGGCTCGGCCTTCGCGCCGCCCGCGCCCCGGGCGGGGGCCACGTCGTTGAGCTTCGCCCAGATCGTCTCGGTGATGAACGGCGCCACCGGGTGCAGCAGCCGCAGGATGTGGTCGAGGCAGTGCGCGACGACGGCCTTCGGGGCGGCCTCCCCGCCGTTGATCCGGCTCTTGGCGATCTCCAGATACCAGTCGCAGAATTCGTTCCAGACGAACCGGTAGATCGTGTCGGTGAGTTCGTTGAAGCGGAAGGCCTCCAGGGACGCCGTGGCGGATCGCACCGCCTCCTGCAACCGGCTGAGAATCCACGCGTCGGCGAGGTTGTCGCCCGGGCGGACGGTCTCCCAGGCCGGGGCGCCCGCGAGGTTCATCATCGCGAACCGCGAGGCGTTCCAGCGCTTGTTGCAGAAATTCCGCCCGACGTCGAACTTGGGCGAGCTCTGCACCTGGCGGCCGTCGGGCAGCGTCATCTTCTTGACGGGCATCCGCACGTCCTGGGTCTGGGTGGTCATGCTCGCCAGGGTAAACCGCATGGCGTCGGCGCCGTGGCTGTCGATGATGTCGACCGGGTCGATCCCGTTGCCCAGGCTCTTGGACATTTTTCGCCCCTCGCCGTCCTGGATCATCGCGTGGATGAGCACCTGGGAGAAGGGGATGTCGCCGGCGCAGTACTGGCCCATCATGACCATGCGGGACACCCACAGGGTGATGATCTCGCGTGCGGTGCACAGCACGTTGCCCGGGTAGAACGCCTTGAGTGCCGGACTCTCCTGCGGCCAGCCCAGCGTGCTGAAGGGCCACAGGGCCGAGCTGAACCACGTGTCCAGCACGTCGGGGTCCTGGGCGAACCCGTGCTCTTCCAGCAGGGCCTCCAGGGCCTGGGCGCCCGGGGCGGTGCAGACGTACGCGACGACCCAGCCGCTCTTGTCGGCGTGGGGCTCGACCCGGAGCATGTACTTGCCCATTCCCTTGACGACGTGGGCCCATCGCCCGCCGATGGCCGCGTCGATGGCGGCGCAGACCTGGGCGTCGGGCCCGCGATCGGTCGGGGTGGGCGCCACGCCGGCGGGCAGCTCCAACTCCCGCGACCAGACGGGAATCCGATGCCCCCACCACAATTGCCTGCTGATGGGCCAGTCCCGCAGGTTCTCCAGCCAGCCCTGGTAGTTCTTGGCGTATCGGTCGGGCGTGAACTTCAGCCGTCCGTCCAGCAGCGGCGCCAGTGCGAAACCGGCCAGCGAATTCGCGGGCACGTCCGTGCCGGGCAGGGGGGAATCTGAGATCTGAGATTTCAGATTTGAAATCGGTTTCTTCACCGCCACGTACCACTGGTCCGACAGATACGGCTCAATCGGCACGTGGCTGCGGTAACTGTGCCCGACGTCGTGGGTGTACTCGCGGACCTCCTCGAGCAGGTTCTCTTTTCGGAACCACTCGACGATGGCCTCGCGGGCCTCGAACCGGTCCATGCCCAGGAACTTCTCCGCGTCGCTGCCGGCCGCGTCCGTCCACCCGTGGCGGTCGCTGATCGTGCCGTCCGGGGCCATGATGTTGATCATCGCCAGCCCGTGCCTCTGCCCGATGGCATAGTCGTCGGGGTCGTGGGCGGGGGTGACCTTGAGGAAGCCGGTGGAGAATCGGGCCTTCTCGTCCGAGCCGGTCGGGTCGCTCATCACGACGTGCTCATCGGCGATAATGGGGATCAGCCGTCCGACCAGGGGCAGGCGGACCATTTGCCCGACCAACACTCCCGCGCGCCGGTCGCGGGGGTTCATCGCCACCGCGGTGTCGCCCAGCATCGTCTCGGGGCGCGTGGTGGCGACGGTGACGTGCTCGACTGGCCGCCCGTCGATGACCGCCGGGCTCGCCAGCGGATACCGCAGATACCAGAAGTGACCCGCGACGGTCTCGTGCTCGACCTCGTCGTCGGCGAGCACGGTCTGGGTAGCCACGTCCCAGTTGACCAGCCGCTTGCCGCGGTAGATCAACTCGTCGGCGAAGAGGCGGTAGAAGGTTTCGCGGACGGCGGCGGCGCAGACGGCGTCCATGGTGAACCGCGTCCGCCGCCAGTCGCAGGAGCAGCCCATCTGCTCGAGCTGGCCGATGATGCGGGTTTCGTATTCGTCCTTCCACGCCTGCACGCGGGCGATGAATTCATCGCGGGCGAAGTCGGTCCGCCGGCGGCCTTCCTCGGCGAGGATCCGCTTCTCGACCACCGTCTGCGTCGCGATGCCCGCGTGGTCCGTGCCGGGCATCCACAGCGTGTTCAGCCCCGTCATGCGGCGGTAGCGGATGAGGATGTCCTGGAGGGTGTTGTTGAGGGCGTGGCCCAGGTGCAGGGCGGCCGTCACGTTGGGAGGGGGGATCACGATGCAGAAGTTCGTTCCCGCCGGGCCGCCCTCGACGTCGAAGGCGCCGCTCTGCCGCCAGAGGGCGGCGGCCTGGGCCTGGGCGGCCGCCGGATCGTACACCGTCGCCAGTTCGTTCGTCATCGTGCCGCGCCCTCGTCCTTCTCCAGGTCCTTGAAAATCTTGTACTCCACCGCGTCCACCAGCGCCAGCCACGAGGCGTCGATGATATTCTCGCTCACCCCCACGCTGCCGAAATACGCCTGCCCGCTGGCGTCGTGCCAGTCGATCAGGACGCGGACCTTGGCGGCGGTCTCGGCGGCGGTGTTCACCACGCGCACCTTATAATCGGCCAGGTGCAGGTCGTCCACCCCGCGGTAGTGCCCCCGCAGGGCCTCGCGCAGGGCGCGGTGCAGCGAGTCCACCGGGCCGTCGCCTTCGGCCACCGTGTGCCGGCTGGTGCCGTCCACGCTGAGCTTCACCGTCGCCTCCGTGCTCGAGCCCTCGCCCGAGCGCCACAGGATCGCGCAGCGGTAGTGGTCGATGTGCCACAGCGGGCGATACCACCGCCCGGCGAGGGTCTTGCGGATGAGCAGTTCGAAACTGGCCTCGGCGGCCTCGAACTGATACCCCGCGTGCTCCTGCGTCATCACCGCCTGGAGCACCCGCCGCTGGGCGTCTTTGTCTTCACCGATGCCGAACTTCGCCGGTACGGTCGCGGCGATGTTGCTCACGCCCGACAGTTCGCTGACCAGGATCCGCCGGCTGTTGCCCACCGTCTCGGGGGCGATGTGCTCGTACGTCGCCGGGTCGCGCCGCACCGCGTGCACGTGCATGCCGGCCTTGTGGGCGAACGCCGCCGCCCCCACGAACGGCTGGCCCTCGCGAAGGTTCAGGTTGGCGATCTCGTACACGTACCGGCTCGTCTCCGTCAGCTTCGCCAGCGTCCCGGGCAGCAGGCACCGACGGCGGCATTTCGTCGTCAGGTTGCCCACCACCGAGATCAGGTCCGCGTTGCCGCACCGCTCGCCGATGCCGTTGATCGTCCCTTGCACCTGGACGGCGCCGGCCTCCACCGCCGCCAGCGTGTTGGCCACCGCCAGGTCGCCGTCGTTGTGGCAGTGCACGCCCAGCATCGCGCCGGGCAACTCGGTCTGCACGGCCTGGACGGCCGAGGCGATCTGGGCCGGCAGCGAGCCGCCGTTCGTGTCGCACAGCACCAGCCGCGCCGCTCCGGCCTCCCTCGCCGCCCGCAGCGTCGCCAGGGCCATCGCCGGGTTGGCGCGGTAGCCGTCGAAGAAGTGCTCGGCGTCGAAGAACACCTCTCGCCCGGCCTGGGTCAGGAGGGCGACCGTCTCGGCGATCATCGCGACGTTCTCGGCCTCGGAGACGTCGAGCACCTCGCGCAGGTGCAAGTCCCAGCTCTTGCCCACGATCGTGACGACAGGAGTCTCGGCGCGCAGCAGGGCGGCCATGCCTTCATCGGCCCGGGCGCGGGAGTTCTTCCGCCGCGTCATGCCGAAGGCCGCCAGTTTCGCCCGCTTGAGCGGACGCCGCCGCATCGCCTCGAAGAACGCCTCGTCCTTCGGGTTGCTCAGCGGGTAGCCGCCCTCGATGTAGTCCACGCCCAGGGCGTCCAGCGTATGGGCGATCAGCACCTTGTCCT
>JAPLNA010000202.1 GCA_026693065.1 Planctomycetota bacterium | reverse complement strand
GTTCCTTTTCGGTAAGATGGCGGTAGGACATCGCGGCGGCTCCTTGTGATTGAAGATCGTGGTTGACCTCAATCTACGGAACCTCAACCGCGGTGTCCTGCTTTTTGTCCGCCCTGTTGCGCTTCGGATGTGAATTCGCCTAGCCTGTCCCCTTTATTGGCGCATCTGTGTAATCCGTGTAATACGTGGACTATTCTCTCGACGTTAACCTACCCCTCCAGAATCCACACCAGCATTTCACCGGGGGCGCGATTGGCCCAGAGGTAATAGGGGATGGCTTTCAGGGTGAAGGGCTTTTTTCCGGCGCTCTTGGGATCGATGGGATGGTACAGGTCATCCCGCCAGGCGGCCCCGTCGGGGCGGAGGGCTTTGGCCGTCAGCATGGGGACCGAGCCGAGGGCGGATGGGCCGTGGACGAGTTTGAAGGAAGAGGAGCGAGGGAGGATTACCGAGTTCAGGTCGGAGCCATTTTCCACGTGTTCGAGGCAGTAGACGACGGGGCCGCGCTGGAGGGCGACGCGGCCGGCGTTGTGGCGGACCTTCGGGTGGGTGGCGATCCGCTCGACGGGCATGGCGAGGGAGAGAGAAACCTTGTCGCCGGGCGACCAGAGGCGTTTGATGCGGGCGTAGCCCTTCTTGGTGATCGAGGCCAGGCCGATGGGTTTGCCGTTGACCCGGAGAGAGGCCTTGCGGCACCAGCCGGGGATGCGGAGGGCGAGGGTGAAGGTCGCGGGCGTTTCGGGGGAGACGGTGAGGGAGACCTCGCCGTCCCACGGGTAGGCGGTGGCTTGGGTGAGGGTGAGTTTCGTGTCGGCCACTTCGAGGGCGGCCTCGCCGGCGGCGTAGAGGTGCACCCAGGCTTCGCGGGGGTTGGAGGAGTAGACGTAGCCGGGCAGGCTGGCGATGAGGCGGGCGACGTTGGGCGGGCAGCAGGCGCAGCCGAACCAGTCCTGACGCCGCCCGCCAAAGAACGTGTCCTTCGGGTTGAGCATCGGCGGGTAGAGGGCCAGGGGGTTGACGTAGAAGAATCTCTGCCCGTCCCGGCTGACGCCCGAGAGGATGCCGTTGTAGAGGGCGCGTTCCATCACGTCGGCGTACTGGGAGTCCGGGTCCAGGTGGAGCATGCGATGGGCCCAGAAGACCAGGGCGATGGCGGCGCAGGTTTCGGCGTAGGCGGATTCGTTGGGCAGGTCGTAGTCGAAGGTGAAGCCTTCGTTGGTTCGCGTGGGCCCGATGCCGCCGGTGATGTACATTCGCCGGCCGGTGAGATTCTTCCACAGCCGGCGGCAGGCGGCCAGCAAGGTCTTGTCGCCGGTGGCGGCGGCGAGGTCGGTGGCCCCGGCGAAATAGTACATCGCCCGCACCGCGTGACCGGCGACCTCCGTCAGCTCACGGATGGGGACGTTGGCCTGGAGGTAGTCGTAGGTGTGGAAGTGGTAGTTCTTGGGGTCTTCCCCTCGCGCGGCGGCCTCGAGGTGGAAGTAGTAGGGCTGGCGGCCGCGTTCCTCGATGAAGTACCGGGCCTGGTCGAGGTACTTCGCCTGCCCCGTGGCCCGGGCGAGTTTCACCAGGGCCAGTTCGATTTCCTCGTGCCCGCAGTAGCCGCGTTTCTGCCCCGGGCCGGTGCCGAACGTGGCGATGATATAGTCGGCATAGCGGCACATCACGTCGAGGAGTTTGCGTTTGCCCGTGCCCTGGAAGTAGGCGACGGCGCCTTCGATGAGGTGCCCGGCGCAGTAGAGCTCGTGGCAGTCGCGGAGGTTGCTCCAGCGTTTGTCGGTCTCGACGACGAGGTAGTGGCTGTTGAGGTAGCCGTCGGGGGCCTGGGCGGAGGCCATCGTGTCGATCACGTCGTCGACCTGTTTCTCCAGCGCGGGGTCGGGGCAGGTGGCGAGGCTGTACCCGGCGGCCTCGATCCACTTGGCGACGTCGGAGTCCCAGTAGATGTGGGGTTCGGGGCGCCCGCAGCCGGGGGTCCAGGTGAAGGCGTCCAGGCGCCCGGTGATTTGACACTGGTGACGCTGGATGGGGAGGGTGGCGGTGCGGTTGACGGCCATCAGGGGGGACCAGAAGTCGTCGTTGAGTCGGACGGCGGTGAGGGGGAGTGGGGTGAGGGTCATGGGTGGTCTCCCGTACTGGGAAAGAGGGCGACGTTCCGTCGCCCGCTAAACATTCCTACGTAGATACGATAGGGGACAGTCGAGCGCCTTGTACGCAGACGCTACAGGGGACAATCGAGCGCTTTGGCGAAGGCGCGGGCGATGACCATGTGTCCGATGAGGTTGGGGTGGATGCGGTCGCCGGCGAGTTTCTCCTTGGGGGTGTGGCGGAGGATCTCGTCGAAGGCCCCCTGGGTGTCCACGAGAATCGCGTTGTGCTTGGCGGCGAGTTTCTTCACGACGGCGGAATACTTGTCCATCATGGCCCGCATGGGGTCGGCCTTGTCGGGCTCGATGACGTAGGGGGTGGCGAGGACAAGGCCCTTGAGGCCCGGGCGGGTGGAGGCCAGCAGGGCGTCGTACATCCGCTCGTAGTCGGGGAGGTAGACGTGGAACTCGGGGTTGTTGGGGCAGTCGAACTGGCGCCAGACGTCGTTGATGCCGATCATCACGCTGAGCCAGTCGCCTTTGAGGTCGAGCACGTCGGAGGTCCATCGTCCGACGAGGTCGCGGACGGTGTTTCCGCCGATGCCGGTGTTGAGGACGTCGACGGGGTGGCTGGGGCAGGCGGCGCCGAGCAGGGCGGCCGTCAGGGCGACGTACCCCGTGCCCAGCCCGTCGGGCCACGTGCCGATCGGGCGGGCGCGCCCGCAGTCGGTAATCGAGTCGCCGATCATAACGAGTCTGCTGTTGGCCTGGATCTTCATCAGAAAGCTCCTTGGGTTCACGTGGGGGCCGAAGGCGAGTGAGTCTATCACACCCCCGCGCCGGCGTCATCCCGAAAAAAAAAGGGCGGGCGATCCGGTAGGACCGCCCGCCACAGGCAAAGGGCAACGGATCGTTTACTTGAGTTTCCGGCGGCGGAACAGGACCAGCGAGCCGGCGGCGATCAGGCCCAGGGTGGCAGGTTCGGGCACGGGGGTGGGGCAGTAGGTCAGTTGCAGTTCGACGCCGCTGTTGTAGTAGTGGCACTCGGGATCGAAGCCGATGGCAAAGTCCTTGCCGTTGGCGATGTACTTGTAGAGGTTCGACATCTGGGCGTCGTTGAAGGTGTAGCTGAGCGTGGACGCGGGGTAGTAGGGGATGTTCGTGTAGTGCACGAGCGAGGTGTGGGCGATGCCCGTGGCGGCGTAGGCGGAGGTGGTGAAGTAGTCGCCGGCGGCCGCGTCGGCCCCCGTACGCACGCCGGTCGGGGCGGTGTCCAGCAGGTCTACCCACAGGTCATTCGGGCTCGAGTCCCAGTTGGTGATGTTCTTGAAGACCAGGACGGCCTTGGTGATGGGCAGGCCCAGCAGATCCTGTCCGACGGTGGTAGAGTTAATGCCCCAGGTGTAGTAGGAATAGTGGTCGAGGTCGTTGAGGTCGGCGGGAGAGGGGGTCAGGGTCATGACGGCGCCGGAGGCGGCCAGCGGAGCGGACAGAATAGCCAGTACGATCAGGGTCAAGCCAGTCTTCATCGTTCTACCTCCAGGGGTTGAACTGGGGCCAGCGGTACGTCGCTTGCCTGTGATTGTGTCGAGCCGTTTCGGCCCCGTCGGGGCCGTGGACCCACGCGGTACGCACCGCATCGAGTCACCCGGAATGTACGATTGCCCCGTCGAGCGGGCCAATCGAGGGGCGGATTTATGTGGAAATACTTCGATGGACCGCCTCCGGAAAACCCCCGGGCCCGGCGCGGGGACGTGGGCGATTGACCTGGCGGCATATACTGTCTTTAATGACGGTGGTATTTGCCTGATGACCAGAACAAGGAGAAACGAACATGAGACTGGTAAGCGTGATTGTATGCGTGGCGGTGGCCGTAGCGGCCCTGGGGGCCCTGACGGCGATGACGGCCGGGTGCGACGACCACCACAACAACCGGGTGGTGGTGGTCCGGGAGCCTGCGCCGGTGGTGGTTCAGCCGGTCGAGCCGGCGTACGTGATCGTTGACCGCCCGCCGCCGCCGCTGGTGGTGGAAGGCGCCCACGCGAAGGCTCCGAGCAAAGACCACGTGTGGGTGGCGGGGTACTGGGACTGGAACGGGCACGACTACGTGTGGGTGAAGGGGCACTGGGAACGCGTCCCGCACAGCAAGATGATCTGGGTGCCCGCCCACTACGAGAAACGCGGTAACGGATGGGCGTACATTCAGGGGCACTGGCAGAAGAAGTAGCCGTTCCCCAGCGGAATCAACCCGAGGCGCCGTCGCCGGTCGAGAGGCCGGGGCGGCGCCTCTTGTTTGCGCGGGCCTTCAGCGGCGAAGGTAGGCCAGGGCGGGCGGCAGGGCGATGTTGTTGCCGAGGTTGTCCTCGCCGTAGCCGTTGCGGGCGAGTTGCTCCAGATCGGCCAGCACGCGGCGGTCGCCGACGAAGGTGATGGACATGTCGGCTTCGATGTCGATTTTTCCGGTGGCCTGGAGGCGGGTGAGCTCGACGATGACGCGTTCCATGACCGTGCCCTCGGCGGTGACGAGGTCGTCGGGCCAGCGGAGCGGGTTCTCGTACACGACGATAAGGCGGGCCTCCGCCAGGTGGTTGAGGGCATCCTTGGCGGCCAGGCGAATGTCGGTGGGGGCGCCGTCGCGGAACATGGGCAGCCGCCCGACCTGGGCGCACAGCCAGCGGCGCTTCCAGGCGTTGATCTTCTCGTTGGCGCGGAAAATCTCGATCGGGGTGGAAGCGTCGTACTCCTCGTCGTCCAGCAGCATGCGGACGTCGCTGCCGTAGTGCAGGACGATCTTGGCCACCAGGGTCGAGGGCCTCACGTGGAACCCGCGATACCGCGGCACGGGCACGCTGACGCAGCCGACCTGGGCGTATTGGCGGAGCTTGGTCTGGCAAAGCTCCCGGGCCGAGAGAATGAACCGCCCGGCGTAGGCGACGGCGTAGCGGAGCAGGGCGTCCAGCAGCCTCGCCGGATCGACGAAGATCTCGTCGGCGCCGGGCCCGCCGGAAACCTGGGCCGCCACGTGACGCTCGTAGTAGTGCGCCAGCGCCGTGCCCGTCTTGAGCAGGTGGAAGATCACGCTGATGTGCCCGCGGATCACCCGCAGGTCGGTGTCGGCCCGGGCGGTGTTGGTGGCGGCGATGTAGGTGTCGTAGATCGACTGGAGATTGTGGAAGCGGTGCTGGACGACGCGGAGCAGTTCCTCGCTGACGGTGTCGCGCATGAGGTCCATGTGTTCATCGGGGCTGGCGGCGCCGGCGGTCTGGATCCAGGAGTTTTCGGCCCCGAGGTTGAGGAAGGTGGTGGCCAGGCGTGTGACGGCTTCGGAGACGGCCTCCAGGGCGCGGGCCTCGCGGTCCTGCGGCAGGCGCCCGGGCGGGAGCTGCTCGCCCATGGCGCCGACGGGCAGGCGGTTGGCCGACACGGGCAGCGAGAGTTCCTTCGCCGACGCCAGCAGGCGGACCGACACGTCCGACAGGACTTCCGCCACGTACCCCAGGGCCCCGATGGTGGCCTGGTGGAAGTCCTGCCCGATGGCCAGCAGGCGGTAGGTGGGCAGGGCGTCGCGGATGTGGAGCAGTTCGTAGCCGACCTCCCCGAAGCTTTTGCAGGCGGCCGTCAGGGACCGAAACCGGTGCCAGCGGCGGTTGCTCCGGGCGCTGTAGTGGTCGAGGAGTTCTTCCAGTTGGGTGCTTTCGGCGAGGAATCGCCCGACCATGGGTCGGGTCATGGCCTCGACGGCGACGGGCTGGTCGAGGAGGTAGGCGGCGACGCGGAGGAGCGGGCGGGCCCGCCGCCCGATGAGGTGCCCGAACTCCCCCTCGCCGATCGGGCTCGGGGACGTTGAAGGGTCTGATCCGTACGTGCTCATCGCAGTACCGCCCAATCGAAAGCCGCCGGGCCGTCAACCGGGCCCGCGGCGCCCGGGCCCGTTATGCGCGCCCGAGGTACTCGCCCGTCCGCGTGTCGACCTTCACGACCGTGCCGTTCTCCACGCACGGCGGAACCTTGATCTTCGCTCCGCCTTCGCAGGTGGCTTCCTTGAGCTGGTTGGTCGCCGTCGCGCCCTTGACCTGCGGCGGGGTCTCGACGACCTTGAGTTCCACCGTATTGGGCAGGTCCACGCCGACGGCGCGGCCTTCCACGAACGCCACTTCCAGCGGAATGTTGGGCGTCAGGAACACCGCCTGCGACCCGATCAGGTCCAGGGGCAACTCCACCTGCTCGTACGACGCGGTGTCCATCACGATGTGGTGGTTGCCGTCGGAGTAGAGGTATTCCATCGGCTTGCGTTCGAAGAACACTTCCTCCAGGCGGTCGTCCACGTTGAACCGCCGGTCGATGAGCTGCCCGGTCAGCACGTTGCGCATCTCGACCTGCATGTAGCTGCGCTTGTTGCCCTTGGCGACAAGCTCGCTGCTCCAGACCGTCATCACGACGCCCTCGTACCGCACGCCCATGCCCCGACGTAGATCGTTGGCCTTGATTGCCATACCCATGCTGCTCCTGTGAATGCCGGTTGGATCGAAAACTAAAAAGTCAATTATACCACACCCCCCGCCGCGTCCGCAAGCTCCTGCCCCGCCGGCGACGAGCAAAAATCCCCCGGGCGTCGTATAATGGTGCATGGAAGGCTGGACGAACCCATACGAAGTCCTCGGCACCACTCGCGCCGCGAGCCTGGGCGGCGTGCGCGAGGCCTACCACGCCGCCGTGCTCCGCTGCCACCCCGACCGCCGCCCCGGCGACCCGAACGCCCAGGCGGCCTTCGAGCGGATCGTCGAGGCCTATCGCACGATCCTCCGCTGGCGGGGCCAGGACGACGCCGGCGAAGCTCACCTCCCCGGCCCGGCCGTCTCGCCGGCCCAATTGGCCCGGCGAGTTCAGGATACCGTTCACGGCGGGGGGTGGGGCTACGTCGAGAGTTCGTTCCCCGTGGGCCCCTGGCACCGCCGCACGTTCCGCCCGGCCCACGACGAGCCCGTGGTGTTCCTGGCCCTCTGGCTGGCGGCCCTGCTGGCCGGGCTGGTCGTCGAGCTGGTCCTGGCCGGGCGACTGCCGGCCAACCTGGACGGGCGGGCGGACGTCCTCTCCGCGGCCGCCCTCGTCTCGGCCCCCTTGGCCGTCTACGGCGTCGTGCTGGCTCTGGCCGTCGCCGTGCCCGTCCTGACGCGAAAGACCATCTACCTTGTCATGTGCTTCACCCACGCCCTGCACAAGGCCCTGCCCGCCCCGCACCACGCCGGCCTGCCCCGAGGCCCAAAGCCCAGACTCTCGTGAAGGGCGGGAGGGCCGCGAACCTCGCGAACAAAACGAACAAAACGAACAAAAGGGAGACATAGAGGAATACGGATCTCCTCCCGAAAACGCGGTGAATCACTTGGGGCTCTGCCCCATGCTTCTTTGCGTTTGTCCCACCACGTTCTCGGTAGGTGATCCAGAAACACTTTCTTTGTCCTCCTTTCCTGTTCGCCGTGTTCGCGTCGTTCGCGGCTTTCCCTTCCGCCTATCGAATCCCGCTCGCCGCGAGGATATGCTTAGGGTGGAATGTCACAAACTCCCTCGAACACGTCGGTGAAGTCGGCGGATCAGGCGGCGGTCACGGCCGCCGTCGAGGTTCTGTCCGGGCAGACGCGGCGGGGGGGTCTCGGGCGGCTGTGGCCCTTTCTGGGCCCGGCCTTCGTCGCCAGCGTCGCCTATGTCGACCCGGGCAACTACGCCACGAACCTCGAGAGCGGCGCACGACTGGGCTATACGCTCCTCTGGGTCGTCCTGGCGGCCAACCTGACGGCCATGCTCATCCAGAGCCTCTCGGCCAAGCTGGGCATCGCCACCGGGCATAATCTCGCCGAACTGTGCCGCCTGCACTACCCGCCGTGGCTGGTCTGGACGATGTGGGTGGCGATGGAAGTCGTCGCCATGGCGACCGACCTGGCGGAGTTTCTCGGGGCCGCCCTCGGGCTGTTCCTCCTGTTCGGCATGCCCCTGTGGATCGCCGGGCTCGTCACCGCAGCGGCGACCTTCGGCATCCTCACCCTCGAACGCCTGGGCTTCCGCCCGATGGAGGCCGTCATCACTGTCCTGGTCGGCGTGATCGCCGCCTGCTACCTCGCCGAACTGGCCATCGCCCAGCCGGACTGGCACCAGGTGGCCTATCACTCCGTCGTGCCGGGTTTCGGGGGCTCCCAGGGCGTCGTACTCGCCACGGGCATTCTCGGGGCCACCGTCATGCCGCACGTGATCTTCCTTCACTCGGCCCTGATGCAGGGGCGGATCGTCACGCGGCAGCCGGGGCAGATGAAGCGGCTCTTCCGCTTCGAGGTCATGGACGTCGTGCTGGCCATGGGCGTCGCCGGGCTCATCAACGCCGCCATGCTCGTGATGGCCGCCCGCGCCTTCCACGACCGCGGGGCAGTCCCCGTCGACTCCATCGAGAAGGCCTACCTCACCCTCCAGCCGCTGCTGGGCCAGTTCGCCGGCGCGCTCTTCGCCCTGTCGCTGCTGGCCTCGGGGCTGTCCAGCTCCGCCGTCGGCACGATGTCCGGGCAGGTCATCATGCAGGGCTTCCTCAAACGCCACATCCCTATCTGGGTGCGGCGCCTGGTGACGATGGCGCCCGCCCTGGCCGTGATCCTGATCGGGTTCAACGCCACGAAAACCCTCATCCTCAGCCAGGTCGTCCTGAGCCTCGCCCTGCCCCTGGCCGTCGTGCCCCTGGTGCTCTTCACCCGCCGGGGCGACCTCATGGGCGTGCTCGTCAACCGCCGCTCGACGACCGTCCTGGCCTGGGCGGCCGCCGGGCTCATCATCGCTCTCAACGCCTACCTCCTCGTCCGAACCATCGGCGGAGGATTCACGCCATGATACGACACCTTCTGGTTCCCCTCGACGGTTCCCCGATGGCCGAGCAGGCCCTGCCCGTCGCCGCCGACCTGGCCGCCCGCGCCGGGGCGAGTGTCACCCTGCTCCACGTCGTCGAACGCCACCCCCCCAAGGCCGTCCACGGCCAGCCCCATCTGGGCCAGGCCGACCAGGCCGAGGCCTACCTCGCCGCCGTCGCCGCCCGGGCGTTTGGTCCTAACGCCCGCGTCGCCTGCCACGTCCACCGCGAGGCCGCCGGCGACGTCGCCAAGAGCCTCGTCCAGCACGTGGCGGAGCTGGGCCCGGACCTGATCGTGATGTCCGCCCATGGCCCGGTCCGTCTGCGGGACAGGCTTTCGGGCAACCTCGCCCAACAGGTGATGACCAGCGGGGTCGTGCCCGTACTTTTGCTTCGCCCCGGGCCCGCCCCTGACGCCGCTGTGCGATTCCCCTTCCGCCACCTCCTGGTCCCCCTCGACGGGCAGGCCGAGCACGAGGAAAGCCTCGCCCCCGCGGCCGACCTGGCCGCCCTGCTCGGCGCGGCCGTCCTCCTCCTGACCGTCGTGCCCACCCGAGGCTCGCTGGCCCGCCACGGGCTCGTCGCCGCCGACATGCTCCCCGGCGCCAGCCGCGAAATGCTTTCCCTCGGCGCCTCCGCCGCCGCCGAATACCTCGAAGGCAAAGTCGCCCAGCTCGCCGCCCGTGGCCTCCGCGCCGCCGGACGCGTCCTCGACGGCGACCCCGCCCGCGCCATCCTCCACGCCGCCGACCAGGCCGACAGCGACCTCATCGTCCTGTCCACCCACGGCAAGGCCGGCACGCATGCTTTTTGGTCGGGCAGCATCGGCCCACGCCTCCTTCGCCGGGCGAAGGCGAGTTTCCTCCTTGTCCCCGCCCGCCCCGCGTAAGCGGGGCGTCATCCCTACTCCCAAAGATCAGGGAAAAATCCCCGGCGGGGACACAAAACAACAAATGAAATCATCTTTTCGATTTCGTTTGTTGTTTTCCTTCTTCCGCCGCGGGCGTCGGGCGTGCATGGGCGTTGTCGTCGCGCGGTCACATTACCTCGTGTCCCCGCCGGGGGTTTTTCCCGGTCGGACTCCAGGCGGATCGCGAGTCGCTGGTCCACGACGCGCGGTGCAAGCACCGCCGCTAAACGAAACGCGAGGAAGTTACCGGTTGAGGAGAAGAATCCCCGACTTCTCCTGGAAAGAGTTTCGTCAATCTTGTATACCCACGCCAATGAACCCCGCACCCCCCAACAACGCGATCATCCCCGTCCCCAAGCTCGAGGACGACGTCTACGACTGGTATGCCCGCCACGCCGCCGTGCTCGAGGCCAAGAAGGACTTCGACCCCGAGATCGTCCTGATCGGCGACTCGATCACGCACTTCTGGGGCGGCGACAGGCCGGGCGACGACCTCCAGCGAGGCCCGGAGGCCTGGCGGGCCCTCTTCGCCGGCCGGCGAGTCCTCAACCTCGGCTTCGGGTGGGACCGAACCCAGAACGTCCTCTGGCGGCTGGACCACGGCGAGTTCGACGGCCTGTCGCCCCGCTACGTCGTCATCAACATCGGCACGAACAATCTCACGGGCACGCCCAACGCCCGGGAGAACACACCGGCCGAGATCGCCGAGGGCGTCGCCGCCATCTGCGAGCGTGTCCTCGCCCTCTCGCCCGGTTCGCGGGTCATCCTGATGGGCGTCTTCCCCCGCGATTTTCAGGGCGACAACCCCTTCCGCCCGCGGATCGCCGCCCTGAACCGTCTGCTGTCGGACTATGCCGCCTCGCACGGCATCACCTTCCTGGACATCGCCCCGGTGATGCTGTCTCCCGACGGTTCGATCTCCCCGGAGGTCCTCAGCGACGGCGCTCACCCGACGGAAAAAGGGTACGCCCTCTGGGCGAACGCCCTTCGCGCCGTCTTCCCATAGGATCCCTCCCCCGTTAAAACGGGGATGTCTGAACGGTACGGTGCGCGGCGATCTTCGTGAACGGGTTCAAAACGGGGATGTCTGAACCCCGAACGTCGGGCGATCTTCGTAACCCGGGTTTAGCGGCGGTGTTTACACCGCGTTTTCTTCCCGGGTACGCCCGCGAACGCCCCTTCGCCGTTCACACCGTCACGACGATCTTGCCGATCTGTGCGTTGGACTCCAGATACCGGTGCGCCTCCACGATCTCGCTCAGCGGGAACGTCTTGGCGATCACCGGTTTGAGTTTGCCCGAGGTCAGGCCTTGATGAACGCCAGCAGATCCTGATTGACCTGGTCTTTGTTTGTCGCCGTCATTCCGTGCGGGGCGCCGGGGTAGACCTTCAGCGTCGCCCCCCTGACCAGCCGGCTCGACAGCATCGCCGAGGCCGCGATCGGAACGATCTGGTCGTCGTCCCCGTGAAGGATCAGCGTGGGCACGCCGATGCACTTCAGGTCCTCCGTGAAGTCCGTCTCGGAGAACGCCTTGATGCACTCGAACGCCGCCCGCAGGCCGGCCTGCATCCCCTGGAGCCAGAACGATTCCAGCAGCCCCTGCGAGACCTTCGCCCCCGGTCGATTGGCGCCGTAGAACGGCCCGGCCAGCTCGCGGTAGAACTGCGACCGGTCGGCGAGAACCCCCGCCCGAATCTTGTCGAACGCCTCCTTCGGCGTCCCGGCGGGGTTGGCGGGCGTCCGGAGCATCAGAGGCGTCACCGACCCGATCAGCACCGCCTTGGCCGCCCGTTCGCCCCCGTGCCGCCGCAGGTAGCGGGCCACTTCCCCGCCGCCCGTGGAATGCCCCACGTGAACCGCCTTCCGCAGGTCCAGGTGCGCCGCCAACGCCGCCAGGTCGTCGGCGTACGTGTCCATCTCGTTGCCGTTCCACGGCTGGCCCGACCGCCCATGCCCCCGCCGATCGTGCGCGATGCACCGGAACCCGTGCTCGGCCAGGAAGAGCATCTGGTCGTCCCACGCGTCCGCGTTCAACGGCCAGCCGTGGCTGAACACCACCGGCTGACCCGCTCCCCAGTCCTTGTAGTAGATCCGCACGCCGTCCCGGGTCGTCATGCACGCCATCGCCATGCTCCTTTTTCTCCCCCTCGCGATCTCCCCGAATCATATGCACCCCATCCCGTCTCGCACGTCGCGTCGGACTGCTCGCTTCAGCGAGGCAGTTCCTCTTCCCTCGCCGCCCCCTCCCCGGCGGCGAAGAACCGGTGGTTCCTCTACAAGATCGAAGGAGCGGGGGAGTGATCCTCGCCAGTCGCCCTCCCTCAACCCCGCCGCCCATAATCCACCGCCGTCCGATACATCGCCAGCACGTTCTCCGGCGGCGTGCCCCGCTGGATGATGTGACTGGGCGAGAGAATGTATCCCCCGCCGGGCGCCAGCGCGTCGATGTGCCGTTTCACCGCCCGCTCGACGTCGGGCACCGTCCCGCGCGGCAGCAGGTGCTGCACGTCCAGCCCGCCCCAGAACGCCAGGTCGGCCCCGAAGTCCCGCTTCAGCTCGAACGGGTCCATCCCCGCCGCCGCCGTCTGCGTCGGATTCAGAACGTCCACCCCGATCTCGATCAGGTCGGGCAGAATCGCCCGGCAGGCGCCGCAGCAGTGGAAGATGACCTTCGCCCGCGTGCGGGCCTTGATGAACCCCACGATCCGCGCGTGGCGAGGCTTGACGTACCGGCGGTAATGCTCCGGCGACATCCACAAGGCCGCCTGGCTCGCCACGTCGTCCCCCAGGCCGAACACCACGTCCGCCCGGTCTCCCACAGCCGCGTAGATCGACTCGACCTCGCCCAGCCGCCGATCCACCAGGCGGTCCATCAACTCGCAGAGCAACTCCGGCTCCGTCGCCAGCGCCGTGCACCACCCAGCCGGGTCGAGTATCCCCATGCTCGTGCCCGTCACGGGCATGACGATCATCTCGCACTGAACGGCCAGCCCGCGGGCGTGGACGGCCTCGATTGCCGCCACGGTGGCCGGGCGGTCAACCCAGTCGCCCGGCGGGGCCGTCCGGGGGAACACCCGGTCGATCTCCGCCAGCGTCAACTCCCCCCGGATCGCCGGCTTGTACAACTGCTGATCCCACTGGCCGGCCACGCGGCGGACGACCATGCCCGTCTGGTAGGTCCACTGGACCGTTCCATCGGGAAAAACTTCCTCTTCCCTCTGGGCGTACAGCGGGTCGGATGGAAGTTCTCCGGCAGCGTTGACCACACGCACGTCGGCCCCGAGTGCCTCGAGCATCTTCTCATCCGGCGTAACGAACGTATTGGGGTTCGGGGCGCCCTTGGCATTCACCGGCTCCAGCCCCAGCAACGCCGCCAGCCCCTCATACACCTCCCGCGCCATCGTCGTATCCGTCGTGCCGATATCCACCGGCACCCGGTCGCCCTCGCGGTGGTCCAACGCCGCCAGCACTCGTTCTCGCGAGGTCATCAACATCCATCCTGCCTCCCCCCCTCAACCGCCCGCCACCGGCCAGCGATTCTACAGGCCCGCGAATCCAATCGGCAAGGCCATGCCGAGTTCCTCATCCCCAGTTCCGGATCTCGTCCAAAAGACGCGGTGAATCTCTTGGGGGCTCTGCCCCCAAACCCCCGAAGTTTGTCGCTTTGCGGCTACCGGCAGGCAGGGGCAATCCGGCGAGTTCCGACTTGTCATTACCCACATCTTCCACGCCGGGCAAGAGCGAATCCCCGATCCGACCGGAACCATGGCCAGACCCGTCAGACCGTGCGGGCGCTCTGGCCAAACCCCTTTTTTCCAAACAACCCCGGCCCAAACCCCCCACGGAACCGGAAGGGGAAGTCGCGGGCGGATCGGGTGTGCGGTTGTTCTGGCGTGTGTGGGCCGGGGAAGGGGGGCCGGGGGAACCGCCGCCGGGTCCCCCGCTCCGGCGTTTGGGGGTTGGGTCGAAAATAGGGACGCAAACCATTTGTGCACGTCATAAATGGTTTGCGTCCCCATTTCCCCGTGGGATAAGTCCGATGTGGTCGCCTCAGCCGTCTTTCCCAACGCGGGCCAGTAGGTATCGAGGGTCACGACCATGGCGGGCGACGGCACGTCGCCCCGGAACATGGGGACCGCCTCCCTCCCTCCCTCCCTCCCTCCCTCGCGTATACTTCCAGCATGTCCGACCCCGTCCGCCAATTCATCAGCGAACCGATCCGTCCCGTCCGCGGTTCGGCCGACATAACCGCGATGTCCCGCGGCGAGCCCGGCCTGCCCGCCCGCTTCACCTGGCGCGGCCGTCTCTATACCGTCGCCGCCATCCTCCAAACCTGGAAAACCTCCACCCGCGAAGGCCTTCGTCCCACCGGCAACCTCTACCTCCGCCGCCACTGGTACCGCCTCCAAACCACCCTCGGCCCCATCCTAACCCTCTACTGCCAGCGTCAAGCCCGCCCCGCCCCCTCCCCGGCGGCGAGGAACCGGTGGTTTTTGTATACGATCGAAGAAAGGGGGGAATGAGGCCGGGATGGCGATCGCGCGATGTTTCTGTCAATCCTATGACAGAATGCGTGGACATTGTGGGATTGGTCCGATATGGTTGGCTCAGGCATTTGTCCCTTCAAGGGCCGTTGTATGTCGAGGGCTACGATCATGGCGGGTGAGAGCCAGGACGCACAGAATATCCAGATCTTCATTTCGTATTCCCATAAGGACGAGAGACTACGAGCCCAATTGGGCAATCACCTCAAGGGCCTTGAGTTGAGAGGGCTGGCCGTCACGTGGCATGACGGCAAACTGTTCGCGGGGGACGACTTCGACGCGAAGATCAAGACCCACCTGGAGTCGGCTGATGTTTGCCTTCTGTTGGTCAGTTCCGATTTCATCGCGTCGAGTTACTGCTACAAGGTTGAGATGGACCGGGCGATGGAGCGCAGCAAGGCCGGGCAGGCCTGCGTTATCCCCCTAATCCTTCGGCCTTGCGACTGGCAGGGCCTGCCTTTCAGCGGCAACCTGGCAGTGCCGAAAGACGGAAAGGCCGTGACGAGTTGGGCGAATCGAGATGCCGCCTTCACGGACGCTGCAAGGAAGATTCGCCAGCGAGTGGAAGACATGTTGGCGGCCCGCCCTTCCGGAACTTCCGAGGAGAACCCAGCAGTCCCGCCCGTATCCTCGCTGCCTGAGCGAGGCATCTGGAATGTCCCGCACAACCCCAACCCCAATTTCATCGGGCGGGAAGGTCTGTTGGAGGATCTCCACGGCTTTGCGGGCCACGG
>JAPLNA010000201.1 GCA_026693065.1 Planctomycetota bacterium | reverse complement strand
CATGCCCGGAAGATGATTGTCTCCTCCACCAAGAGTGCCACCGGGCACCTGCTGGGGGCCTCCGGCGGCGTGGAACTCATCGTCTGTGCGTTGGCTATCGTGAATTCCGTGGTCCCGCCTACCCTCAATCTCGACGACCCCGACGAGGGCTGCGACCTGGACTTCGTGCCCAAGACCCCCCGTCAGACGCCCATTCGAACCGCGTTATCCAACAGCTTCGGCTTCGGCGGCCACAACGGCTGCCTGATCGTCCGCAAGTTCGAAGCCTGATCGTCTTCCCCCCCGTGTTGAAGCCCGCCGCGGCCGCAATGCCGCGGCGGCTTCATTTTCGGGCTCGCCGCTCACACCCCTTCGGGGCGAAGAGGGAGGCGGGCGCTATTCATGGAGCTCGCGAAACGCTGGGACTTCCTTCTCGCTCGGCCATCGCCGGAATGCCCTTACGGGCACACTACGAGCAGGCGGGTCGGGCCGTCTACTTCTTCTCGGCGGCGACCATCGCGCGGGCGGCCTTCATGGCGGCTTTGCGGGTGTGGAAGTCTTCGTTGAGCTGGGCGTCGTAGAGGGCCTTGTGAATCCGCCCGAGGTCGGGCCCCTGCTTGACCCCGAGGTCCTGCAGGTCCTTGCCGGTGACGAGGGGGCTGGGCAGGAGTTTCCTGGGGTCGATCCCGGCGGCCCGGCGGGCGACGCGGCGAGCGTGGACGGTGGCCCCCGTGGTGCGGCGTTCCTCGAGCACCCAGAGCAGCCGAAGAGGTCGGCTGTGGCGGTGGGCGAGCATCCGCTTGAAATCGCACAGGGGCCAGTCGGCCGCCTCGCCCCAGCGGGGCAGGTTCCCGGCGATCCAGGTCAGGGCGTCCCGCAGGTCGTTGGCGGCGCCCCAGCGGCGCACGATGCCCGCAATGTCGGCCGCGGGAAGGTCCCCCAACATCGCCGCCAAAGTCAGCAGGAGGTCGCCCCGGGCGGCCACGTCCTTCACCCGCCGCAGGGCCCAGTCCCACCGGCCCGGCTCGAACAGCTCGGGCAGCACGTACTCACCCAGGCCCAGGTCCGCGAGCATCTCCAGCGCCCGGGCGGCGGAGGGAATCGAGAGCATCTTCGAGAGTTCCTCGCAGATCCGCTCGCCGCTGATGGCCGTGATCTTCGCCGCGTGATGCCGGACGGCGGAGGCGGTGGCGGGGTCCATGGCGAAGTCGAACCGGACGGCGAACCGGACGGCCCGGAGCATGCGGAGGTAGTCTTCGCCGAAGCGGTCCTCGGCCCGCCCGATGGTGCGGAGGACTTTGCGTTGGAGGTCGTCGCGTCCGCCGACGTAGTCGACGATCTGATCGGCCTCGGGGTCGTAGAACATGCCGTTGATGGTGAAGTCGCGGCGTTGGGCGTCTTCGGCGGGGGTGGCGAAGCAGACGCCCTCGGGCCTGCGCCCGTCCTGGTAGGACAGGTCGCTGCGGAACGTGGTGACCTCGACCTTCCGCCCGTCCCGGATGACCATCGCCACGCCGAATTTCGCGCCCACCAGCAGCACGTGCCCGAAGAGCTTCTTCACCTCCCTGGGGGTGGCGTTGGTGGCGATGTCGTAATCGGTGCTCTCGTGCCCCATGAGCTTGTCCCGCACGCTGCCGCCGGCGAAGAACGCCTCGTGCCCGGCCTTTCGCAGCCGTCGTACCACCCAGAGGGCGGTCTCTTTTGATGCGGGTTTTGCCACCTGATTGGTTCCTGTCACACCAGGGTCATGTTGTTCCGGTGAATGACCTCGTCATACGGTTTATCGCCCAGGGCCTGGGCGATTTGCTCGGTTTTGAGGCCCATGATCTTCTCGACCTGATCGGCGGCGTAGTTGGTCAGCCCGCGGGCGATTTCCATGCCGTCGGGGTCGATGACGGCGACGGTGTCGCCCTTGGCGAACGAGCCGGCCACCGCCGTCACGCCCGAGGGCAGCAGGCTCTTGCCCCGCTGTCGCAGCGCCCGGGCCGCCCCGGCGTCGACGTACACCTTGCCCGCCGTCCGCGAGGCCTGCCCGATCCATCGCCGGCGGCTGGACATCTTCCGCCGGGCGGGCACGAACAGCGTGCCGACGGTCTCCCCGGCGAGGATGCGTTCGAGGACGCCCGGCTCGGCGGCGTTGGCGATGACGGCGGCCTCGCCGGCGCGGGTGACCAGGGCCGCGGCGGCGAGTTTCGTGCCCATCCCGCCCGAGCCCATCGAGCTCCGCTCGTTGCGCACCAGCGACATCACGCCGGCGTCCACGCGTTCGACGACGTCCAGCACGCCGGCCTCGCCCAGCACGCCGTCCACGCTGGTCAGCAGCACGAGCAACTGGGCGGGGATCAGGTTGCACACCAGGGCCGCCAGCACGTCGTTCTCGCCGAAGCGGATTTCCTCGACGGCGACGGTGTCGTTCTCGTTGATGATCGGCAAGGCGCCCAGCTCGTCCAGGGCCGCCAGCGTGTTGCGAATGTTCAGATACCGCGTGCGGTCCTCGAAGTCGTCCCGCGTGAGCAGCAACTGGGCGACGGGGAGTTTGACCTCGGCAAAGACATCGCGGAAAGCCCGCATAAGCTGGCCCTGCCCGATGGCGGCGACGGCCTGGAGCTTGGGCATCGTCCGCGGGCGCTTGGCCAGCCCCAGCTCGCCCATCCCCGTGCCGATGGCGCCGCTGGCGACGAGGGCGACCTTCACGCCCCGCGCCCGCAACGCGGCGATCTGCTGGGCGAGCTTCCGAATGGCCCCCGGGTTGGGCCCGCCGGCTGTGCACACGGCGTTCGTGCCCACCTTCACCACCACCCGCCGCACCGGGCCGAGGGCGTCTCTTCTCACGCTGGATTTCGACATGGCTGTGTCCTGTCGGCTAGGCCTCACGAATCTGCTCGGTGGCGACGTCGCCCTCCCGCAGGGCGGGGGTGCGCCCGAGGATGTGGCAGATCATGTCCACGTTTCGCCGGGTGGCGCCCTGTTGGCTGAGGACGTATCGTCGGGCGTCGTGCCCGGCCTGGTCGGCGGCGGCCCGGTCGCCCAGCCACGCGTCGATCTGGGCGGCCAACGCCCCCGCGTCCGCAACGCGCGAGCACCCGTGCCCGGCGAGGTCGTCGGCCTGAGGGAAGTTGAAGGTGTGCGGGCCGAAGGCGGTGGGCTTGCCCATCGCGGCGGCCTCGATCATGTCCGAGCCGCCCATCGGCACGAGCGACCGCCCGACGAACACGCACCGGGCCAGGGCGTAGAACGTCCGCAACTCGCCCATCGTGTCGCCCAGGATCACGGCGGCGGGGTCCTGCGGACCGGTCGACCCATCCGGGGTCTGGCTGCGGCGGATCACGCCCAGCCCGGCCGCGGCGATCTGCCGGGCGACCTCCTCGAACCGCTCGGGCTTGCGAGGGACGATCGCGAGTTTCAGCCGCGGGTGTTTGGCTCGCAGGGCGGGGTAGATCTCCAGCAGGAGCTTTTCCTCGCCGTCGCCGGTTCCGCCGGCGACGAGCAGGTCGTCGTCGGGGGCGATGCCCATGGCGGCGGCGAGGGCGGCCTGTCCGGGGCGGCTCTCGGCGGTGTCGATCGTGTCGAACTTCATCATGCCCGTCACGTGGAGGCGGGCGGGGTCGGTGCCCAGGTCGCGGAAGCGGGCGGCGTAGTCCTCGCTCTGGACGCCGATGGCCCTCAGGCGGTTGAACAGCAGCCTCGCGGCCAGGGGGCCCAGCTTCTTGTAGCCGGGGTAGCCCTTGTCCGGGCTCATGCGGGCGTTGACGACGGCGACGGGGATCTGTTTTCGTTGGCAGGCGGCCAGGAAGTTGGGCCAGACCTCGCCCTCCATCAGCACGACCATCGCCGGGCGGATGCGGGCGATGGCGCGGCGGACGGCGAGGGTGAAATCGAGGGGCCAGCGGAAGACCATGTGGTCGGTGGCGAAGAGCCGCCTCGCGGCGGCCATCCCGGTGTCCGTCGAGGTGGAAACCACCACGCGATAGTCGGGCAACTGGCTGTGCAACTGGGCCACGAGGGTGCGCGCGGCGTTGATCTCGCCGAGACTGACGGCGTGGACCCAGATGGTGGGCTGGAGGCCGTAGCGAGTCGGCACGGCCCCGAACCGCTGGGCGACGTCCTCGCGATACCGCCCGTGGCGGATCATCTTATACAGCCACACGGGGCTAGCGGCCGTCAGGGCGGCGGCGTACAGCGTGTCGAGAATAATACCCATAGGGCCCCCAGTATATCGCGCCGGCGGGTGCATGCACGAGGTTCCTTTGCCCGGCCGCCACCCGATTCGTTCCCTGACCCTCCGAGGCCCAACAGCCCCGGCAGGCAGAGAGAATTCCCACGACGCTCATTGCATGACCCCCGAAAGCCGCGTTACCAGAATAGAACAGAATTGTGTTTGGTAATTCCAAAATCAATTCTGTTGTACTTTGGTAAACCACGGCGCCGAAGGAAAACCTGGCGTCACAAGCCGCCGCGACTACTTGTAGCCTTCGACGCCTTTGACGGTGTACTTTTCGATGGCTTTGGCCAGGTCGACGCCGTTGATGTTGGCCAGGGTGCACAGCCAGGCCAGGACGTCGGCGAATTCTTCCTCGCGGTTCTCCTGGTCGTTGCCGCCCAGGGCGCTGGCCAGTTCGCCCACCTCCTCGATGAACCAGATGAACGTGCCCGGCGTGCCTCGCTCCTGGTCGCGGAGGAAGTACTTGCGGCGGATGAAGTCCTGGAACTCGCGAATCGTCATGTCGGTTGCCATGACGGCGATTCTACTTCGCCGGGGGCAACTCATCCAGTGCCGCCTGGACGTATTCCTTGACGGTCTTGGCCTGGCACTCGGGGTCGATCTTGAGGGCCTTGTCGGCGGCTTCGTTGGCGCGGGCGAGTTCGGCCTTGTCTTTGCGGGTTCGCCCGGCCTGGTAGCGCATCATGGCCATTTTGGTCCAGGCGTCGGCGGAGTTGGGCTGGAGGAGGCAGACGGCCTGGAGGGCGACGACGGCCTGGTCGAATCGCCCCGCGTCGCGGTGGATCGAGGCCATGCCTTCGTAGGCGCTGACCTCGTAGGGGTCGATGTAGGTGATCTGGCGGTAGAACTCGAGGGCCTGGTCGTCCTGGCCGAGGGAGCGGGAGATGTTGGCGACCTGGCGGGCGTAGACGCCGCTGTGGAGGCTGCGGCGATGGAGTTCGATGAGGTTGGGCAGGGCCTTGGCCGGTTCCCCCAGTTGGATGTAGATCTTCGCCAGTTCGGTGTAGCTGAACGGGTCCATCGGGGTGCGGAGCTTGAGCAGTTCGAGGGCGTGGACGGCGTCGGCGGGCTGACGGGTTCGCAGGGCGCAGACGGCCACCACGCGCGGGGCGATGAGGGAGTCGGCGTCGGCCTTCTCGAGGGCGTGGGCGGCCTCGAGGGCCTCGTCGTACTTCTTGTCGGCGGCCAGGGCCTGCGCCAGCACGCCCAGGGCCTTGACGTGGGCGGGTTGGAGTTTCAGGGCGGCCCGGGCGGCGGCCTGGGCCTTCTGGAGCGACTCCTGCGCCCGATGGCGGATGGCGGCGGCGGCGTCGCGTTGCCCGGCCTTCTCGGCGGCCTGGGCGGTCTCCTGGTCTTGCCGCCCGCGGACAAACCACGCCTGGGCCAGGTCGGCCTGGGCGGCGGGGTCTTTGGGGTTGGCGCCGGCGGCCTGCTGGGCCTTCTCCAACGGAACCGGGCGTTCCACGGGCAGGCCCCACGTGCGCACGGACCGCTGGGCCCATTCCTTGAAGTCCGCGTCGAGCTTGCTTTCCGTCGTGCCCAGGGCCTCCTGAAACACCTCCGCCTGCGTCTTGCCGTCACGGAAACCCGCGAGCATCTTGCTCAGCACGCCGAAGCCGCGGGTCTCGATGAGATACTCGAGCATCCACTCGCTCTGGGCATAGGCCAGTTCGCGGTCGCCCATCTTCTTGGGGCGTTGGAACGCCCAGTCCAGTTCCCGCACCGGGACGAGCTTGTCGTGCGTCGTCGCCGCGGCCAGGGCGCGGAGCGCGTCGTAGCTGCGGCGGTCGGGCTGCTGGCGGACGGCGCAGGCCTCCGTCAGCCAGTGCGGGATGCGGTTTCGCGTCGCCTCGAGGGTCACGGTGTGCGTGTACTCGTGCCGCAGCACCGCCGCCCAGTTGTGCGTGCCGTAGTTGGTGCCCTCCTTGGCCGGGGCGACCATCGCGATCACCCCGCCCGTGCACGCGCCCACCGTGCCGATCCACCCTCGCCCGGTGATCCGCAGCCCGAACTGCAGGTCCGTCGGGAAGATCTCGATGATCGTCTTGCTCTTGGGCTCGTAGCCGTGCTCCGAACAGACCGTCGGGTAGATCGACTCCATGTAGGCCGAGACCTGATCCAGCAGCACCTCGTCCCGCTCGCCGTCGACCCGCACGATGAAGTGGGCGGTCTCCTTGGCGAGGAACTTTTCCATTCGCTTGAGGAGGTTGAGGTAATTGACGACGTCGGCGCGGAAGTCGTCGAGGGCGTAGGCCTTTTCGAGGGCGTCGCGGGCAAGGGTTTCCTGCCCGGCCTGCATGTAGGTCAGGCTCAACTCGGTCCATCCGGCGGCGGATTCGGGGGCGAGTTCGACGGCCTTCTTGAGGTAGTCGGCGGCCTGGTCGTACTGGCGGGCGCCCGAGAGCCACCCCCCGATCGTCAGGGGCAGCAGCTCGCAGGCCGGATTAATCTTCGCCACGCGCTGCTCGAACGGGCGGGCCTTGTCGGGCATATACCGCCGCACGTACATGGCCGCCATCAGGCTCAGGGCCTGCACGTCGTTGGCGTTGACGGCGAGGGCCTTGTCCAGCACGGGGGCGACCTGGGTGAACTTTCGCCACTGCATCAGGCAGGAGGCCTTCAGCACGAGGGCGCCGGCGTGAACGGGGTTCACCCCCAGGGCGCGATCGGCCATCTGCATGCACGTCTCAAACTGCCAATCCTCCAGGGCGATGGCCCCCAGGCCCACCATGGCGTCGGGGATTTGCCCGTTGAGTTGCAGGGCCCGCTGGAAGTACTTCGCCGCGTCGGCGGAGCGGTGCTTGGCCAGCAGGAACTCCCCCGCCGCCACGTGCGCGGGCCAGTAGGTCTTGTCCACCTCGTCGGAGGCCCGCTTGAGATAGTTGTCGAGGATATTGGCGGCCTGCTGGCTGGCGCGTCGCCCGGCGAGGACGGCGAGGCGTTCGAGGATCCGCCCCAGGGCCACCAGCGTTCTCGGGTCGTTGCGGTACGAGGCGTCTTCGACGGTTCGCTCCATCGTCAGATAGATGGCCAGGGCGTCTTTCTTGCGCCCGAGCAGTTCGAGCAGTTCCCCGTGCGCGAGAATGGCCGGCGCCCAGGTCTGGGCGAGCCGACGGGCCTCGTTGGCCGCCGCGAGGGCCTCGTCGTATCGCCCCACAAGGGCCAACGCTTCCGACCGGGCCAGGTGCCAGTCGCTCTGCGGGGCTCCGGCGGCCTTGGTCTGCTCCAGCGAGGCCAGGGCCTGGGCGTACTGGCCCTGGGCGTCCAGCGCCCGCGCCAGCAGGACGGACGCCCCCGCGGCCGCCGTCGGATCGGCCATCGCCGACCGGGCCTGCTCGGCCGAGGGGGCGTACTGGCCCTTCATGAAGAGTTCCTGCGCCCGCTTGAGCGCCTCGCCCCCGCGAGCCGGCGCGGAGGCCGGTCGAGTCGCCGGGGCGGACGCCGGTGGAGTGGCCTGAGTCGCCGGCACGGACGCTGTCGCCGGCCGGGTCTGCCCACTCGCCGCTCCCGCCGCGTACAAACACAACAGCGTCAGCAGCCAACTGGCCCGGGCCGATTGTCGAAGGGCTTCCATCGCCGCTCCCGTCGCCGGCCCTGCCGGGCCTGGCGTCGCTCCATTATACCACGAGGGGGCCCCTGCAACGCTCGCGCAAAACAGCGGGCCGTCGCCGCCGAGAACCGGCAGCGACGGCCCGCCCTAATCGGACGACGCGGGGTCAGCCTTCCTTGATCGCGGAGTTGGGGCACTCGTCCACGCAACTGCCGCAGTCAACGCACAGGTCCCCATCGATCGTGTACTTCGGGTCGCCTTCCTTGATCGCTTCGCTCGGGCAACATTCCACGCACGATCCACAGGCGGTGCATTCGTCGGTAATCTTATACGCCATTTGCTGCTCCTTCTGCCTTTTCGCGCTTACGCCCGGGGCCCATTCGCCCTCGGGCTACATGGCACCATCATAGCCAACCCATCCCTCCTCGTTCAAGTCAACTTTACACTCTTTCGGCCAGGGGTCCTCGGCCGACGGGGCCAGGGGAACCACGAAGGGCAAGCCCCCTGCGCCGCAGGGGGATCGGTTCCGCGGACGCACCCAGGTTCTCGAACAGCATCCCCCTGCGGTGTAGGGGGCTTCCGAAACAGCGCGCCCGCCCGTATGATACGGCGAAGGAATCGCCCTATGCCGACCGCTGTCCGCCGTCTTGTCGACCTGCACACGCACTCCACCGCCTCCGACGGGCGGGTGAGCCCGACGGAGTTGATGGGCCTGGCCGACGCGGCGGGCCTGGCCGCCGTCGCCCTGACCGACCACGACACCGTCGCCGGCCTCGCCGAGGCCGCCCAAGCCGCCCAGGCCTTCCCCCAACTCCGGTTCATCCCCGGCATCGAGGTTTCCGTTCATCCGCAGCAGGGCACGATGCACATTCTGGGGCTGGGGATCGACCCGGCCTGCCCGGCCCTGCTGGAGATGGCCGCCTCGTTCCTTCGCGGCCGCCGCAGCCGCAACCCCCGCATCGTCGAAAAACTCAACGCCCTGGGCCTGGGCATTTCGATGGCCGACGTCTTCGCCGTCGCGGGCGTGGAGGCTTCCGACGAAGCCTCCGCCGTCGTCGGGCGGCTGCACGTGGCCGAGGCCCTCCGCCGAAAGGGTTTCGTCCAAACCACCACCGAGGCGTTCGAGCGATACCTCGCCCGCGGCAAGAGCGCCTACGTCGAGCGCGCCCGCCTGGGCGCCGCCCGCGCCATCGACGCCATCCACGCCGCCGGCGGACTGGCCCTGGCCGCCCATCCCTCCCAGTGGGGCTGCGAAAACTTCGCCCAACTCGAGAAAGTACTCCGCGACCTGATGACCGCCGGCATCGACGGGCTGGAGGCCTACCACTCCGACCACTCGACCTTCCTGACCCGCCACCTCCTGGACCTGGCCGCCCGCTTCAACCTCGCCGTCGTCGGCGGCAGCGACTTCCACGGTTCCGCCAAGCCCGGCGTCTCCCTGGGCGTCCCCCGCGTCCCCCTCGCCGGCGTGCTCTCGGCCAGGACCCGCAGGCTCTTTGGCCCCATGGGCGGGCCGGCTGATCGGGACTGATGTGTGAGGCCTTTGCAGTGAAATCCACTGCGAACGCAGTAGTTCTTGCTGCAACTGAAATACGCCACTGCCAGGAAAGCGGGAAGGTCCGTCGGCCACGCCCGAGCGGGGCTACCGTGCCGCATACCTGTGCAGAGGACGGTTTCCTCCTCTAGCGGGTTCCTGCGCATAGGACGGCATGCTAGAATATCCATCAAGGCCGCTATGAGGTTGGCGGGAATCTGCACGGGCAATTTTGCTGGAGCCTCAACGGGAGAAAAGGCCATGCGTTGTAGAGAGGCACTTTGGGCGACGGCGGCCGTGATCCTGTGGGTCAGTTCCGTGACGACGTGCCAGCAGACCGCGCCGGCGGCGCCCGGGGAAGCGGATCCCGAGAAGACGCTGCAGAAGATGGGGTGGGAGATAACCCCTTGTTCTGGAGACTACAAGGAGCCCCCCTCGAAGTGGGTGACCGCTCCCCAGAGCGCTCAGGACGCCGATCTGACGCTCGTGAAGGCGATACCGGACGTGTGGCGGCTGAACCTCCGGGGCACGGCGATTTCGGATGCGGGGGTCAGACACCTCGTGGGTTTGAAGCGCCTGGTGTATCTGGACCTCGCGGGAACGAAGGTTACGGACGCCGGCGTGAAAGAGTTGAGGGGGATCGCGAAGCTTTCGTGTCTGGACCTGGGTGACACAAAAGTAACAGATGCATGTCTCAAGGACATACGGGCCATGCCAAGGATCTCTTACCTGAACCTGCCCCGGACCGGAGTTGGCGACGCCGGGTTGGTTCACCTGGAAGGCCACATGAAACTCAGCGAGTTGGACTTGCAGGGAACCAAGGTCACCAATGCGTGCATCAAGTCGCTCAACAAACTCCCTGTTGATTACTTATACCTGGCGATGACCGGTATCACGGATGCCGGCGTGGCCGACCTCAAACCCGTGGAGCATCTGGAACTGAGCGGGCCAGGCATTACCGATGCGAGCCTGAAGGTATTGGGCCGATTCAAGGGCCTGAGGGTCCTGGCCCTCGGGGGAACCCGAATCACGGCCCAAGGATTGAGAGAACTGACGAACCAGCACGAACTGGTCCATCTCGATTTGAGCAACACGGGGATCACGGATCAGGACCTCGTCGAACTTCGATCGATGAAGAAACTGACGAGGCTGCACTTGGATGGCACCGCGGTCACAGGCGCCGGCCTCGGGGTCCTGTCCAGCTTCGACGAGTTGCAGGACCTTGGTCTATCCCGGAGCAAAGTCAACGATTCCGGGCTGAAGGAACTCAGGAAACTGAAGGGGTTGGTGTACCTGAATCTGTCGGGAACCGCGATCACCGATTCAGGGTTGGAGAACCTCCGGGAGATAAAGGATCTGCGTGTACTTGATCTGTCCAAGACGGTTGTCACCGACGCTGGAATGAAGGTCGTGGCGAGCCTTGGGCTGACCGACCTCAACCTTTCGGATACGCGTGTTGGTGATGCCGGGGTGGGGGAGTTAGGGTCGATGAACAACCTCGCCGTGCTGAATCTTGCGCGGACCAAGATCACAGACGCCTGGTTTGAATCCGCGCCGCATTTCTCCAGCCTCAGTTCGCTTGACCTCTCGGGAACAAGCCTGACCGATAAAGGGTTGAAGGAATTGGAGGGCCGGTTCTTCCGTGAGCTTGACGTTTCAGGAACTCGGGTGACTCCTGCCGCCGTCAAGGACATGCGAATGAAACAAGATGCCCTTTCGACAGGACAATAAGGGCTCTGGGCCAGGCAATGGCCTCTTGGCGAGCTTCTATCCCTTCGCCGATGCGGGTTGGAGTTCGTGGACCGGCACGTAGTATTTCCGGTATCGCCGGCCGTCGGTGTAGCGCGGGCCGCGGGCGTCTTCGACGAGGACGGTGGCGCGGCGGTGGATGCGGTTGATCCGGCCGGTGAGGGCCCGGCCGCGGAAGCCGAAGCTCACCCACTGGCCCACGGCGACGCGGTGCTCGACGGCGGCTCGTTCGCGGGGGGAGATCAACTCGTGCTTGGTGTCGGTGTGGCCGAACACCCGGGCGGCGATGACCTTGAACCGGCGGCCCCCGCAGCGGGATTCGCCCCAGGCCAGGAACTCGGCCAGGTGCACGATCTCGTGCTCCATCAGCCTCTGCAAGGCTGCCATCGCGTCCGGGCAGAGCAGGCCGCAGACCTTCACTGGCCGGGCGCCCTCGCCGAAGCTCGTTGCCAGCAGGCGCGAGGAGATGGCGATCTCGTACCAGTATTGTTTCCGCCCGTCGGGCCCGCGGCGCCAGCGATGCGACATTTTTCCCCCGGCCCGGGTCATTCTTCCCGAGACGGCGAACCGCACGTCCTGTCCGGTCTCCTGCCGAGCCCGCTCGCCCAGCCAGCCGCCGAAGAACTCCCGGTCGTACAGGGCGAACATCAACTCCAGATCCTGGGCCCGCATGGCCGCAAAATCCCCGCGCCGGAGTCTCTCCGACGCGTTCACGGCCGCGTCTCGCACGGCCGTCGTCCCGGCGGCGATCGTCTCGGGCGGATTGTGTATGGCGAGAATATCCATAGCGGCAGGGCCTTTTGTAGCTCACCGGGCGATATCCCGCAATGGCGTTGACGGCCGGCCGGGCGGGAAGTTTGTTGGTCGGGATGTGCGGGGCCGGTAGAATCGGCGGTTAGCGAGTTCCGCGTGGAGTGATGAATGATGCGTTGGATGACGGCGTTGGCGTTGCTGGCGGCGGTCGGGCCGGCGGTGGTGGGGCGGGAGGCCCAGGAGGCCGCCGTGCCGGCGGACAAGAAACTTTATGTGGTGGCTGTCAGCAAGGCCACGTATGCCGACCCGGCCTGGCGGGCGGTGGTGGAGGCGCTGGTGGCCAAGCATCAGGGGCGGGTGGTGCCGTACGCCGGCGGGGTGGAGAGTGCCCGGGCCCAACTGGCCGCCTGGATGCCCGACTACATCTGCTTCGTCGCCCGCCCGGAAGAGGCGGGGCGGAACTTCGTCGTCGCCGTCAGCCGCATGACCAGGCAGCTGGACGACGACTGGTCCGACGCGGTGTGGGGGATTCTGACGGGCTATGATGCGGCCGACGCGCTGCGGATCGCGCAGCGGGCCGAGCCGCTGCTCGTGCGGCGCGGGGCGTCGGGCCTGGGGCCAGGGTATGTCTCGGGGCTGGAGAGTTGGTTCGCCGCGGAAGAGACCGGGTTCTGGGTGAAGCCGGCGGGCCAGAAGGAAGCCGCCGTGCCGGTGCAGCCCGACGCGGCCGAGGCCCTGGCCAACGGGTTCAACACGATGAAGCCGCAGGTGTTTTACACCTCCGGGCACGCCAGCGAGCACAACTGGAACATCGGCTACAAGGGGCCCGCCGGGCAGTTCCGGCACACCGGCGGCGACCTGTGCAGCGTCGACACGAAGGGCAAGACGTTCCCGATCAACTCCCCCGAGCCCAAAGTGTACCTGCCGATGGGCAACTGCCTGATCGGGCACGTGGACCGGCGAGACTGCATGGCGACGGCGTGGATGCACTCGGGCGGGGTGTACCAGATGTACGGCTACACGGCCGTCACGTGGGTGGGGCGGATGGGGTGGGGGACGCAAGCGGCGTTCAATGGGGGCGCGACGCTGTCAGAGGCGTTCTACTTCACCAGTCAGGGCCTGCTGCGAGAACTCAACGAGAGCTACCCGCAGTACGCGGGGATCAACTTCGAGACGTACGATCAGGACAAGATCGACTGGCTGGCGGGGCATCACGGGCTGGTGAAGCGCAACGAGAAGACGGGGCAGATGGAGATGCTCGAAACCCCGATGGGCCTGCTGTGGGACCGCGACTGCGTAGGGTTCTATGGCGACCCGGCCTGGGAGGCCCGCATGCCGGTGGAGCACCCCTGGACGCAGGCGTGGAGCCGCGTCGGCGCGGGCGAGTGGACGTTGACGATCACGCCGCTCAAGGATGAGGGCGGCCCGGCGGGCCTGACGACGCTGCTGCCCGAACGGCTGACCGGCGCGAAGGTTTTCGCCAGCCAGCCCGGCGGCGGGCCCGACGGCAAGCCGGTGGTCACGGACAATTTCCTGATCGTCTCGCCGCGGCCCAAAGAGGGCTACAAGAAGGCCGTTTCGGTGACGATCCGTGTCACGGGCTCACCGATGGTGCGGCCCAATCGCCAGAAGCTGGCGCAGGCGCTGGCCGAGGCGGCCGAGTCGAAACCGGCGGGGAAATAAGTTTCCCTGCCCGGGCGAGGGCCTACAGTTCCCGCACGACGCCCACGACGATGCCCTGGATGCGGACGTCGTTGACGTAGATGGGCTCGAAGGCGGGGTTGGCCGGCTGGAGGCGGATGCGGGATTTCTCGCGGTAGAATTTCTTCAGGGTGGCCTGCCCGTCTTCCAGCAGGGCCACGACGGTCTCGCCGTTGTGTGCGGTGGCGGCCCGTCGGCAGACGACGTAGTCGCCATCCCGGATCTGCTCGTCGATCATGCTGTTGCCGACGACCTTCAGGACGAAGGTTTCGCTTCGCCCCTCGGTGGCACTCGTCCTTGACGTCGGCGAGTTTCTTCACCGCCCCGGCGATGGCCGAGACGTCGCCGGCCTGGGCGCGGGCGTCGCCGGCTGGCCCGGCGGCGATCCGCCCGAGCACGGGGATGCGGGTGGGGTTCTCGTCCTCGAAGCGGAAGTCAGGGCTGACCCGCAAAGAGCGGGCCTTGTTTTTCGGGCCGCGATCCAGCACCCGCTTTTTTTCGAGGGCTTCGACGTGCTCGAAGACGGTAACCTTGGTCAAGTGCAACTGATCGCCGATCTCCTGCAAGGTCGGGGAATAGCCGCTGCGGGCCCGAAAGTCGCGAATGAAACGCAGGATCTCCAGCTGCCTGGGCGTCACGGTTTCCATAGTCGTTCTCCAACGGCGGGGTCTGCCCTGTCAGGGCGTATTGGCCCGAGCGGGCCAGAACGGGCGGACAGGGATCGGGCATGGCCAAGGTGGCCGCGGCGGCCGAGCCGGAGGCCAACACGGCCTCGCCCGAAGGCGCCAAGGGGGCCCGCCGCCGTGCGTAGGCGACGGTCTTTAGCAACGTGCGGATAACGGCCGACAGGCTCTCGCACCCGGCGGTGTGATCGGCGGGGGCCAGTTGCCACTGGACGGGCCCGGGGCCCAGGTGGACCAGGGGGGCCTGGAGGCCCAGGTCAGTGGCGGCCTTGACGGCGCGGTGGCTGGTGGGCGGGGTTTCGCCGCCGACGGCCAGCGGGGCCGAGCCGGCAGGCCAGGTGCGAACGAAGTCTCCGCCCGGGCCGAACTGACATAGAGGTTGGTTGTTCATTCCGACACCGCCTTTCCTCATGCGGATCCAGCCAGCTTTCCCTGGCCGGGCCGGCCGTCACGGCCGGGGGTGTTTTTGGCGTTTGTTTGTATTCAATCCTAGCCTAACATCGGCCAAACGTCAACGTCGTCATGAGGTTTTTTTTGGTGGCTGGCCGACGGGGGTCTGTGGTGGAGGAGGGGGTTGTCAGGCATATGGACGAGGGAGAAGGGGATTATGGGATTGAGCGGGATGGGAGAGAAAAGGGATTGGGAAACGGATAACGGATTAGATACGGAAACAGCCGGTGGCCCGCCCTTGAGGCCACTGTCGGCGCGGGCCCGTTTGAATCTTTCCTCTCGGATCTGAAATCCCATATCTGAAATCCCATATCTGAAATCTCAGATATGAAATCTCGAATCTTCAATTCCAAATCGCAAGAGCTTCTTCTTTGTCCCTTTTCTCTCCCATCCCTTAAAATCCCATAATCCCCTTCTCCCTGTCGCGTGCGCGCACAGGCAGCGAGTTTCCCCACGGGGCAGCCTTCCCGCCACGGGTTGGCCCGCACATTTCGGCGCGGGAGGGAAACGGAATCAGGGCCTTACCGCCAGAAGTAGTTCCAGGCGTACTTGAGTTCCACGGGCTTGCCGGGTTCGAGTTTGACGGTCCACTGGATGCGGCCCAGCCCGTTGAAGTGGTGCCACCAGTACCCCCAGGAGTACCAGCCCCACCAGTAGGGCCGGCCGACGTCGGAGGCCTCTTCGTCCTCCAGGACGTTGACCATCTCGATCTTGCCGTCGGCGTCGGCCTTCGTGGCGTTGCCCAGGACGTAACGGGTGACCTCGACCTCGACGGGCTTGTCCTTTCGGTTGATCAGGCGGATGAGCCCCTCGAGGTCGGCCCGGGCGTAGGTGTTGCCTTCCCAGGTGGCGGCGTTGGGCACGCGGGCGACCTCGGTTTCGCTCTTCTTGACGGCGATGTCGACGGCGGTGGTGACGGGCAAGTCGACGTCGGCCCCGACGGCGGCGTAGGTCATCGTGCCCTGCGCCAGCACGCGGGCGTCCTGCACGATCAGGGCCGGCGCGGTCGTCAGAGGGTGCTTGCCGCTGTTGGTCAGCCGCACCTTGTGCATGACCTTGGCCGCCCGGAGGGCGCGGGCGATTTCGGAGAACCGATCGGCCCCGATGCGGTCGCGGATCTCCGGCGGGGGGGCGAAGGGCACGTCGAGGGTGTAGACGTCGCGGTACTTGAGCGTGACCTCAGCTACCGGCAGGACCATCCGCTGGCCCTTCTTGAGGGTCACGTGCTTGACGGAGAACATATAGAGGTCCTCGGCCCGCTGCCCGCCGGCGATTTCGGGCCCGAGATCCACCGGCCGGGCCGCGATTTCGGCCGGCATCGCCGGCCGCGCCGGGGCCGCCGCCTGCGACATGATCGCGTTGGAGAAGTTCTGGCCCATCTGCGAGTCGCGTTCGAAGTACCGCCCCAGGCTGGCCGCCTGCTTCTGCAGCGAGATCGGGTCGACCTGCCCCTCGAAGGCGAAGGTCGGCACGCCGATCACGAGGTTCGCCGAGACGTCCTCCAGGTCCGCCAGTTCATTGATCAGCGTGGCCTCGAGCTTCACCACGGCCTCGCCCTTGCCGTCGATGGCCACGTGGTAGCCGGGGATCCACCGCAGCCCCTTCTGCACGTACATCATGCCGACCTGGGCGGGCTGTTCCTTCTTGCCCCCTTCCAGCCGCAGCCGCAGCAGGTTCCGGAACTCCACGTTGGCCGACTTCTCGTTGTGCTTGCCCTTGAAGGTCACCTCGGCGACCCGCTCGGTCGGCAGGGCCTTGAGCCCGTCGGCGGTCTTGAGCAGGATGATGCTGCCCTTGACCGGCAGGTGCTGCCCGCTGTTGGGCGGGCCGATCTTGTCCAGCTCGTCGCTGCTCCGCTCGGGCAGGCCGACGATCCGCGCGTCGTACTTGAGCCCGGTGTCGTCCTTGGCCCCCGTCGGTCGCTCGCGGATAACCACGTCGGCCCCGATGTTGCCCTCGAGCAGCTCCTGGATGCTCAAGGCGGTGGCCTCCACGCGGACGAGGCGCTGGCTGGCGACGACGCTGGTCAGCTTGACGCCCTTATCGGCCGCGTACGCCCAGAACGTCCCCAGCACCGGCGTGGGCAGATAGTCCATCAGCACGTCGCCGTTGGCGTCGGTGGGCATGGCCCCCTCGTGCAGGACGAAGGCGTGCCCGTCCTTGAAGACGGTGACTTCCTTGATGGGCATTCTCGCCAGGGCCGACAGCGGGGCCACGTCCTGCCCATACGCCCCGCCCGCCGCCGCCCACACGATTCCGCCGACGACCAGAACGGCCATGATTCCACGCATGATTCATCTCCTGTCAAAGGGTTCATTCCCGCGGTCCTCCTATTGGACGTTCCAACCCCGCCGGCGTTCCAGGAAAACGGGGAGTCTGCGTTGAGAGTTGCGCCGGCCGGGCTGGCGGCCAGATCGGGGGCCTGTTGTCGGATGGGGCAGGGAGACAGGGATTATGGGATTGAAAGGGATGGGAGAGAAAAGGGACAAAGAAGAAGCTTTTGAGATTTGAAATTGCAGATCTCAAGTCTCAGATCTCAGATCTCAGATCCCGGATCTCGGATCCCAATCCCTTTTCTCTCCCATCCCTTAGAATCCCATAATCCCCGTCTCCCTCGGGCAAAGGCGAGCAGGCCTGCGAGTTTTCGCGGGGTGTCACCTTCGCGATACTCGCCGGCCCGGGGGTTTCCCGCGCGCAGGAGAGGCGCGGAAGGGAGACGGAAACGGCCCGGCGGGACGGGTGTCAGAACTGGTCGATGTCGTTGTCCTCGGCGTCCTTTTTGGGACGACGGTTGCGGGAGTCCAGCATCATGCGGAGGTAGCGGTTCTCCCGGCGGGTGGCTTCCAGGTCGAAGACGAGGTACTTGACCTGCAGCCGCAGGCGGTCAAGGCACTCGCCGGTGGGCTCGGCCGATTCGGTGTCGACGGAGACGTACACGCCGTCGTCGGCGGCCTTGCCGTTGGGGCCGGGGTGCACGACCATCTTGAGCAGTTCCTCGACCTTCCCTCGGATCGACGCCTCGTTCATGGCGACTCCTCCAGTACTTCCTTCCGCGTCCGGCCGGGGAAGGCGTTCTCGCGAACACACACATCACCGGCGACAGCGGTAAATCGGCTATAGGTCAAACGTGTTTCCGATCCTCCGTGACGGTCCATCCGAGCCTCCGTCCATGGCTGCATTATACCAGAAATCCGCTTAATCGCACATAGGCAAAATCGCCTATCGGTCGGGGATTCTTGGTCGGGGGTTGTCGGGGAAGGGGGGCGTTGTGGCGGACGCGGCAGGGAGAAGGGGATTATGGGACCTGCCTACCGGCAGGCAGGTGGGAAGGGATGGGAGATGAAAAGGGACAAAGAAGAAGCTTTTGAGATTTGAGATTTCAAATCTGAGATTTCAGATCTTGAGATAGAAGATGCCAATGGGCCCGTGCCGACTGTGGCGTCAAGGGCGGGCCTCCGCCTGTCAGGGCAATCGCATTCTCTAGGACGGCGTAAATTTTCTTGATGTTCGGCGCATGTTCGGGTTGCGCCCGGGTGACGCGATGGGTATCGTGCATTTCCTGGAAGCCTGCTGTGGCCACGCAGGGAAGATTTCGTAACATGG
>JAPLNA010000200.1:15778-18192 GCA_026693065.1 Planctomycetota bacterium | reverse complement strand
GCTACGGGCTACCCTCCGGGCGAGGACCGGGGAGGGACGGACGCCGAGCCGCAAGCGGGGTTAGGAGATTTGGAGTTGGACGATGAAGGGGGAGGAGGAGAGGCCGGCGCGGGTGATGGCGGTGAGGGTGAGGGGGCCGGAGAGGGCGAGGTCGGCGAGGTCGAGGGTGATGGACCAGCCGCCGGAGGGGTTGGTGTCGATGAGGCGCTGGCCGGTGGGGAGGTCGAAGAGGACGGCGACGACGGGGTCAGAGGGGAAGCCCGTGACGCGGGCGGTGAGGGAGACGACGTGGGGAAGAGCGGAGGCCAGGTAGGGGCCCAGGATGGTCGGGGAGGGGTTCTTGTCGCCCGGGGCGGTGAGGGCGGTGATGACGGGTTTGCCCGGCCCGACGAGTGGGAGTGGGGCGGAGGCCTCGATCTCGTCGTTGCCGCACCACATGGTCCAGGAGACCTTGACGCCCTCGGCTGTCCGGACGCGCAGGGCGACGAGGTCCGCTCCGCCGTAGATGTCCCTCGCCCACGGGTCGCCGCCGGTGCCGGCGAGCTTGGCGGACCAGGACTGGCCGATCACCACGCCCGTGAGGCGGTTGATCTGGGAGTAGTACTTGGGAACGATCTCGCCCTTGTTGAACGTCACGCCGGTGTAGAGGTTGCCGGCGATGACGCCCTTGGCGTCGTTGGTGGTGCGGTTGTCGACGGCCAGGCCGAAGGTGACGGGCGAGCGCTTGCCGACGAGGATGCGGAAGTCGCCGTCGGTGCCGTTGTCGGCCGGGCCGGGGTCGACGAAGTTGGTCGCCACGTGGACGATCATCGTTCCGCCGATGGCGCCGATGTCCATGCTGTAGACCTCGAAGTCCGGGCCGCCGACGGTGTCGCCGAGTTTGTCGGGCACGTGGGTGACGCTGTCGACGACCATGACGCGGAGGGTGCGGCGGTAGGATTCGTTGCCGCCGGCCTGCCACTGGAGCACGAGGTCGTACATGCCGTCGGGGAGGGCGGAGGTGTCCAGGACGGCCGGGAGCAGGCTGGCCCCCTGGGGCAGGGCGAGGTCCGAGAGCAGGGGGACGGCGCCCGGGTCGGCCCCTCCGCCGCCCAGGACGGGGGGCTGGTAGTTCTGCACCCACGCGCTCAGGGTTTCGCCGGCGGTGGCGGCGTAGCTCTTGAGGGTGACGGGGATGGCCTGGCTGTGGACGATCAACTGCCCGCTGGTAAGGTTGGTGAATAGCGTGCCTTCGACCGTGATGGGCACCGCGAGGATGTTGTTAGCGGTGTTCTTGCCCTCGTTGGACGCGGTGACCTTGAGGATGAGGAACCCCGCGCCCAGCATGTCCGAGCGGACGGTGAGGGATGGGCCGCCGTCGTAGCCGGCCAGCCCGGCCAGGACCGGGTCGCCGGGATCCCCGTGCGTGGCCTGGTAGAGCACGAGGTCCTTGCTGTCCAGCCGGACGTCGCGGGAGTAGGAGATCTGGTCGAAGTAGGCATTCAGGGCCGGATTGGGGCTGATGTTGTCGACGTGGTAGTTCAGCGTGATCGTCTGCCCGACGGCCAGGTCGCCCGCGGGCGAAAGGGTCGTGGGGGTCAGGTCGCACACCGGGGCCGCCAGCACCGTGATGGGCAGGACGGCGATGTTGTTGGCCTGGTTGTCTTCGAGGGTGAAGTTCACGGGGTCGAGCTGAACGATCACGTATCGCGTGCCCGTCTGGGCCGGGGGGAGGGTGAGCTGGACGCTGACGTGGAGGGTGGCGTTGACGGCGAGCGAGCCGACGGCGTTGAGGTCCACCCACTCCTCGGCCAGGGGGTTGGGCTTGGTGGACTTGCTCAGGACGATCTGGTCGGACCAGGGCACGGCGGCGTCGGCGGCGCCGAGGTTGGTGACGTCGTATTCGACGGTGATTGTGGCCCCGGCGTACAGGTGGGGGCTGGTGACGCGCAGATTGGATACGCCCAGGTCGGGCAGGGCGTCCAGGAGCAGCCGGCGTTCCAGGGACTCTGGGATGGCAAAGGGGTCGGGCACGGGAAACGGTTCCTTTCCGGGCATCCGGCGGGGGGGCGTACCGAGTTGGCAGAGTCTAGCGGGAAATGGGCCGGACGGCCAGACAATTGCGGGTCGGGCGTTTCCAGTGGGCTTGCGCAGGCGAGATGATCCTGAAACTCTCCGTGGTCCGGGGGGCGGGGGAGGGAAAGAGGGAAAGAGGGAAAGAGGGAAAGAGGGAAAGAGGGAACTGCGTCGCTGAAGCGAGCAGTCCGGGGGGAGGGGAGTGTTGATCACGGGGGAGGGGAGGTTAAAAAAAAGGGGGGCGGGCGGTGCTTGCTCAAGGCACCGGCATCGCCCTTCGCCTTAGTAGAAGTCTGTCTCAAGCCTTTGTAGACTGCGTCGGCACGTTCCGGTTTTGAGCACCGGGAACGGCCCTGGCG
>JAPLNA010000200.1:0-15739 GCA_026693065.1 Planctomycetota bacterium | reverse complement strand
AGACAGTCAGGCAAGGACATGCATAGAGAGTTCCGGCGGAGGAGGAGAAAGACCGGAACTGTCGGTGCTTGCTCAGAGCACCGCCATGCGTACAACTTCTACCGAAAAGGGCATGCAGCCGGCTGTCATTTTGGAGGGGACAAGCCGACGGTCGGGCGCTCAACTCCGGCCGTTGTTCCACGTGCCCTTCGTACTGGAGCGTAATATTTGCAGCTGGTAGGGCAGCTGCCACCCGTGTACGACAACCTCTCCTGGCCTCCTTGGAGAGCCGTGGCCCGAGTAAGCGTACCGGGCCGACCGGGGTAAAGAGGTCGGGCGAGACGGCGATTGCTCAGATCGCCGTCTGCGCCCTTTGCCTTTGGCGGTAGAACCTTCGTCTCATACAGGCGGGGAAGCCTGTATCCGTGCGGCTTCGGCAGGAGGGACCGAAGCATGTTCCGGCAGGCGCTCATCTCTGCCGGTGCACTGAGTTTCTAGTTCCACCTCTTTGGAAACCCGCTCGCCGCCTAAGGAGGAGAAGGCGACTGGGCAACAGGCGCTCATCTCTGTTGCCGTATGCACAAATGGTTTCCAAATCTCAGGCCCCTCATCGTAGGCAGTCGGCCGGCTGTTAAGCCCCTCACGCCGTCCTGCCAGGCTCCCCAGTCATATTGGCACCAGGCCTGAAACCTCCTTCAAACCTGGATGGTCCCCGATGGACTTTCGCTCTTTGCCTCGCTCGGAAAAGGTGGATGGGTAGACTCGCCGAACGAAACGGGATACGGCAATCGAACCCGCTGGATGGGGCGGGCGTCCTCGAAACAGCCTGCCGGAGTGGGGACCCTCCGACGGCCGGTGATTCTCTTGGGGGCGTCGCTCGCGAGAGCGACAAGTATTCGATCGATCAGAGAACGTTGCCCTGCAGCCCACGGACGACCGCGCCGGTCAGCAAAGCCGACCATTGGTCATCGTCCAGGGGTCTGGTCATGAAGATGGCTCCGCCGATTCGGGCGGCGAGTTCTTCCTCGCCGGCGCCGGTGTCGGCAATGACAGCCACCGGACAATGGGGATGCCGGCGTTTCAACCAACCAAACACCTCTTGCATCTCCAGGGGACATTCTCGTCCAGCCAGGATCACCATCGCGACGGCTCCGGAGGGAGCGTTCTGGATGAGGTCCGTGGCAGACCGATACGTGATCAGCACACCCGTCTTCTGTTGTAAGAGAGCCTGGCCGACTTGACGAGCCTCGCTCTCCTCCGTGCACGACATGGCGATACACGGTCCTCTGCCCGACAGCCATAGCGCCGTCGGATTTCGTAATCCAACTTCCCTCGTACTCATTTGGCTCCTCGATCATCCTCTCCGACTCTGTATATGCATGGACCGTGCCGTCAGTGAATCCTGGTATGGAAAAATCGTAACTGTCAACATCTTCACGCGTTGCGATGGCAGGTATTCTTTTGCACGGTTTCGGCCTCGCGGGGGTGTCGCATTCTGCACGCGCGCCATGCGACAGTGCGTCGCAAAATGCACCGCCGGCCGTCGCGAAATGCGACAGCCCCCGCGCGGACGGCAAGATGTTCGCCGGGCCCTGTAACCGCGTCCGAGGCCCCGACACTGTGTCGATAGCCGGTCGGATCCGAAACTCCCCCCGGTGCGCCGGTTCGGCGGGTGCGGGCCGGTGAGAATCTATATGTTGGACGAAGCCCTCCCTCGCCGATAAGATTATACAAGGTCAGGCCGCGAGTGCAGGACGCCCGCGGAACGACAGGCTGACCTAACGCCGTCTGTTAAGGAGACACACGATGCAGGCATCAGGAAAACGAAGTTCCCGTCGGGGCGGGATGACAATAACGATGGCACGGTGGGCGGTGGGGGTGGGCATGCTGGCCGTGCTGGCCGCCGGAGCGACGCCCGGCTGCGTCTGCCCGGGCAAGAACATATTCACGCCTCCGGCGGTGGTGGAGGCCCCGGCGTACAAGGCCCCTCCGCCTCCTCCTCCGGTCGTGGTTCCCGAGCAGCCTCCCGTTCGCCCCTTGCCGCCGGTGGTGACGCCGCCGCCGGTGATCCCGACAAAGACGGCCGACGCTATCGAAGACCTCCACCAGAAATACCCCGGCATGTTCGATTTCGACCGGGCCAGGGGAATGATCCGGTTCAATTCGGACATCACCTTCGACTCCGGCTCGACCATCGTCAAGCCGCAGGCCAAGACGGCGCTGACGAGACTGGCGGGCATCCTGAGTACCAGTTCCTTCGCAGCCAGCTCTTTCGCGACCGCTCGATGACCGTCGTGGGGCACACCGACACGGTTCGGGTGGCCAAGCCGACGACGATCGCGACGTTGCAGCGGCTGGGCAAGGATCCGACGAACCAGGGCCTGAGCGAAGCCCGGGCCGAGGCCGTCGCCGGCATCCTTCGCGCCGGCGGGGTCAGCGCCGGGCGCATGACCACCCAGGGCCGCGGGCCGGATGAGCCCATCGCCGACAACTCCTCGGTGGCCGGCAAGGCACGCAACCGCCGGGTGGAAATCTTCCTGACTCCCGCGGGCGGGAAAGCCCCCGGCAGCGGCGGCGAGGAAATGATTCCCGCGCCGGTCCCGGCCGGCGGGGCCGGCGGGTTCGACTCCGGCGGCGTCGATGGATCCTTCCAGTAACATTAACGACAGCCGCGAATCCCGACACGGGTCGGGATTCGCGGCTGTCACATTCTACTGAAACATTCTGTGCCGGCGGGTTACTTCTTCTTGCCCTTGTCCTTCTTGGGCTTCTTGACTTCCTTGCGACGTGCGTTGTTTCCTTTTGCCATGTTCGGTCTCCTTATCTGGCATAGCGGGACGTGGATCCCGCGGGTCTCGCGGAAACGTCCGACAGGCCCTAGAGTAATCGGCCCCGCCCGCCTCGTCAAGCCGATAAACCAACAAGTTGACGGCGGCGTATAATAAGGAAAACCCATCCATGAAAGGGCATGCCATGAAACGAGAGATGCGGAGCGCCGGGCGAGACGGCGTTGGAGAAGCGCGACAACATTAACGTGATGGCCCGGGAGACGCTCGAACGCCTCTACGTCGAGAATCCGGAGGCGCGGCAGGAGATCAAGGCCGCCCCGGGTTACGCGGTGTTCGAGAAGAACAAGGTCGACGTCCTCCTGGTCACCGGCGGGGGCGGGTACGGAGTGGCCGTGGACGGCAAGGGGGGAAAGCGGACGTACATGAAGATGGGGATGGGCGGGGTCGGGCCCGGCATCGGGGCCAAGGACTACCGCGTCGTGATGATCTTCCCCAGCGACTACATCTTCCGAAAGTTCATCGAGAGCAGTTGGCAGTTCGGCGGACAGGCCGAGGCCACCGCCAGGGCCGAAGGGTCAGGCGGCGACGCCGCCGTCAGCCGCACCTTCGCCGACGTCAAATACTACTTCCTGACGGAAAAGGGCCTGCTGGCCGGGTCCACCGCCACGGGAAGCAAGTACTGGCGATACGACGAACTCAACGATTGACCCTCCCCCGTGGCGCCCCCGGTCAAAAAAACTCCGGCGGCGTTGAGCACGCCGCCGGAACTGAGCATTACAATCCTTGGTGAACTGCCAAAGGCGTAGGGCGATACTAACATCTGTCCCAAGGCCCCGAAACCGACCCGCCCAGAAGGGCGCCGGTCGCGGTCGGGGATGGGGCTGTCGCTGGGGCCGACACGGGTACGGCCGGCTGAACCTGGCCCCAACTGTGGTTGGCCGCCGGCTGGGTCGAGAGCAGGTTACGGGCACTGTCCAATTCGTGGACCGCTCCGCAATGCCGGCAGGCGTAGTGCCACCGGCGACTCTGGGGCTGGCCGAACTCCTGCTCGAATCCGATCATCTCTAACGCACCCCCGCAATGTGTGCATGCCGTGATCATGGTCTCATTCCTTTCTACCGGCCGCCGCGTCGAAGTGGCTCCGCCACGGAGCGTCCAGCCTGCTCTTTCTCTTATGTTTCACCATAGGCCTCCACCCGGACGGATTCCCACCCGAACGGCGGATTTGTAGGAAAATCAGACGTTTTACCGATACCGGCCCCCGGGCGTCCCGCTTGCCCCGGCGGGGGCCAGGGGGTATAGTGATACCAGGTATGGCTGAGGCGATGGCATTTTTCGGCGGGACGTTCGACCCCGTGCATCACGGGCATCTGATCGTTGCGCGGGCGATCGCCGAACGGGGCGGCTTCGCCCGGGTGCACCTTGTACCTGCCTTCCAGCCCCCTCACAAGACGACCGCCCGTGCCACGGCCGAGCAACGTTTGGCGATGCTGACCCTGGCCATCGCGGACGAACCGCGGCTGGCGGTCTGTTCCATCGAACTGGACCGCCCCGGGCCCAGCTACACCTACGAAACCCTCGAGGCCCTGCGGGCCCAGCACGGCCCGGATACCCCGCTCCACTGGGTCATTGGGGCGGACATGCTGGAGGAACTCCACCTCTGGCGGCGGATCGACCGGGTGCTGGAACTGGCCCGACTGATCGTCGCCGTCCGCCCGCCGTGGGACCAGCGGCTGGAGGGGTTGCTCGAGGGCCTGTCCGCCAAACTGGGCGCCCAGGCCGCCCAGAGGCTGAGGGAGGGGGTCATCCGCACACCGCTGCTGGAGATCGCCTCGCGTGACATCCGGGAGCGGATTTTGCGTGGCAGGGCCATCCGATACCTCGTCCCGGCGGCCGTGGAGGGGTATATCCGGGCGAATGGGTTGTACGTAACCGCATGAGGGATAAGGGGGTAAAAAAAATGTTGAAAAAAGCGATTTTGCATATTGACAGACTTCCAGGAGGGGTTACAATAGTTCGAATGACGTAGAGGCTCCTCGGTCAATCGACCGAGTTTTCGGTGCCGGGCTCCCCTCCCCCGGCACTGATTTTTTAAGGATCTCAGACGGGGGGTGAGTCAACATGCGATTCCGCAATGGGTTGAAGGTTTAGAAACTCTAAGAGACTGCGAAGCGGTTGAAACTGGGAGGGAGGGATCGAGGGACCGACGGTGGTGGGAGGGAAGGAAAGAGGGAAGGAGGGAGGGAGGTCAGGCGCCTCCCAGAAGGGGCATGGACGCACCGTACATCTTCAGGAACTCGCGGCGGAGCTGTTGGTGGTGGGGGGCGCAGAGGTCTGGGTCGTCGCGGAGTAACTCCCACGCGTCCCGGCGGGCGAGGCGAAGCAACTCGTAGTCTTCCACCAGGTCGGCGACCTTGAGCTCGGGCAGCCCGTGCTGGCGCGTGCCGAATAGCTCCCCCGGGCCCCGCAGCCGCAGGTCTTCCTCGGCAATCTGGAACCCGTCGTTACTGGCCTCCAGCACAGCCAGTCGCTTCTGGGCCACCGGATTACGCGGGGTGGCCGCCAGGATGCACACGGCGTCGGAGGCCCCTCGCCCGATCCGCCCGCGGAGCTGGTGCAACTGCGCCAGCCCGAACCGCTCGGCGTGCATCACGAGCATGACGTTGGCGGCCGCCACGTCCAGCCCGACCTCCACGACCACCGAGGCCACCAGCGCCTGCAGCCGCCCGGCCCGGAAGTCGGCCATCACCTGGTCCTTGGCGGCGGCGGGCATCTGCCCGTGTATCAGCCCGAGCCTGTACTTCTTCAACGGTCCGGCCTGGAGTTCGTCATACGCCTGCTGGGCCGCCATCAGGTTCAGTTGCGGCGAGGGGTTCACCAGCGGGTAGATCAGATACGCCTGCTGACCCGCGTCGAGCTTCCGTCCCAGGAAGGGCCAGACCTCCTCCAGCCGCGACATGTCGATGCAGCGGGTGAGCGTTTTTCCGCGGCCGGGGGGGAGTTCGTCGATCGTCGAGACGTCCAGGTCGCCGAAGACCGTCATCGCGAGGGTTCGCGGGATGGGCGTGGCCGTCATGACGAGGTAATGCGGCGCGAAGCCCTTGCCTCGAATGGTCGTGCGCTGGAGCACGCCGAACTTGTGCTGCTCGTCGACGACGACGAGGGCGAGGTTGGCGAACCGGACGGCCTCGCCCAGCAGGGCGTGCGTGCCGACGACGAGGTTGACCGACCCGTCGGCAAGCCCCTCGAGCACGTCGCGTCGATCCCCGCCGGTCTGTCCGCCCACGAGTAGCTCGGTTCGCACGCGGCTGCCGGCCAGGTAGGCGCGGATCTTCTCGTAATGCTGGGCGGCGAGGATCTCCGTCGGGGCCATGATCGCCGCCTGCTTGCCGTTGGCCACCGCCAGCAGGGCCGCGTACAACGCCACCACCGTCTTGCCGCTGCCCACGTCGCCCTGGATGAGGCGGTTGGCCGGGTGCTCGCCGGCCAGGTCGGCGACGATCTCGCCCACGACGCGGTCCTGGGCGGGCGTCATCGGGAAGGGGAACCGCGCGCGGATCCGCCGGTCGATCTCCGGGCTGTTGGCCAGCGGATACGCCGGGCGGCTGACCGCCCGCACCCGGGCCATCGCGACCCCCATCTGCATCAGGAAGCACTCATCGTACGCGCACCGCCTCCGGGCGGCGGACCATTCGTCCTTGTCCTCGGGTCGGTGCATGGCGACGACGGCCCGCGCCCGGCCCATCAGCCCGCGCTTCTCCAGATACGCCTCGTCGAACCACGGGCGGATCAGCCCGGCCGCCTGGGGCAGCACCTTTTGCACGATCCGCGCGATGATCCCGCTGGTGAGTTTGCCCCCGGCCGGGTATACCGGCAGCAACTCATCCTTCGACAAGTCCTTGCCGTCGGCGTCGTAGAGCACCTGGTGCATCGGGTGGATGAACTGGAGGGTTTCCTTGTAGACGGACACCTTCCCGCTGACGGCCAGCACGAGCCCGGGCTTGATCGCATCGCGGAGGTAGGGGGCGTGGAACCACTTGCACAGGACGAACCCCGTACCGTCGTCGAGGGTGCACTGGAAGATCGGGCGCTGGGCGAAGCGGTTCTCGCTGACGGCCTCGACCGTGCCGGCGACGGTAGCGTTGGACTCATCCCCGCGTAGCGTCTGGATCGGCTGGGTCTGGCGGCGGAGGTCGAACCGTCGTGGGAAGTACGTGAGCAGGTCCTCGACGGTCGCCACGCCCAGGGCGGCCAACTGCTGGGCCCGCACGGGCCCGACGCCCTTGACGTACTGCACCGGTGTGTCCAACTGCACCTCAGCCATGCCGCCATCCTATGGATGCCCGGCGGCATGTCAAGCCGTGGAACTTTCCGCTTTCGCAGGCGTCTATAACTAGGTATGAATGAATGCGCTTATTGGCGAAGGTTTTCTGAAAGGGACCGGTGATGAAACACGTCAGCTTGGCCGTCGTTGGAATCATGCTCCTGACCGTCTCGATGACCGATTCTCCCGCGCCCGGTCAGGTGCGGGTCAAGCCGCCCCGTCCGCCCAAGCCGGTCGTGACGGCCACGGGAGAAAAGGGCCCCGCCCAGGACCTCTTCAACCAGGGCAACTACAAGGAGGCCTACGAAATGTTCGCCAAACAGGCCCTGGCCCCCGACGCCGACCCCAAGAAGGTGGGGGGCGACATGGACATGGCCGTCAACTGTCTGCAGCAGCTTGCGCGGACGGACGAGATCGACGCCTTCCGCGAGAACGTGATCAAGGTCCACGCGGGCAACTGGCGGCTGTTGCAGACCGCCGCCCAGAGCTACCTGAACGTCGACCACGGCGGGTTCATGGTCGCCGGTCAGTTCCAGCGGGGCCAGCACCGGGGTGGGGGCAAGTTCGTCAACAGCTACGAACGCGATCGCGTGCGGGCCTTGCAGTTGATGGAACAGGCGATCCCGCTCACCAAGGCCGAGCCCGCCGGGAACGACGTCGCCCAGTTCTACCTTGCCCTGGCCCAGATGCTCATGGGCAACCGCGGGTACTCCGAGGCCTGGCGGCTGGGGTATCTGACCGACCTGACGAAACTGCCCGATTACGAGGAAGGGAACAACTATGGCTGGGGGTATTACGGCGGCGGCGCCGTTCGCGGGGCGCCGGTGGACGAGCAGGGCAACCCGGTCTATCACAGCTTGCCCAAGACCTGGCAGGCGGCGGCGACCGACGGCCAGCGTTGGCGGTGGTGCCTTCTGCAGGCCGTCGAGTTCAACGCCGGCCTCAAGACCCAGGTGATGCTCCAGTTCGGCGACTTCCTCCAAAACCAGTTCGGCGAGCAGACGCTGGCGTACTACGGGCGGCGGTTTGCCGGCGGGGGGGACGAGGCCAAGAACGACTCCAGCGGCACGTGGGAACTGCACACCCTCGCCGACGACGAGACCATCGCCAAACTCGCCAGCGGCGTCAAGCGGTTCAAGCTGCCCGACGAGTTCAACTTCATCCGCATCTACAAGTCGCTGGAAGATACCAGCGAGGACGCCTGCGCGCGGCTGTGCAATATCTACGAGAACCGCCGGCAGTACTCCAAGGCGGCCGAGAAGTGGCAGGCGAACATCGCCCGGTTTGGCCCGGGCGCCAACGACCACAAGAAGCGGCGGCTCGAGCAGATCGTCGGGTCGTGGGGGACGTTCGAGTCGATCATGACCCAGCCGGCCGGGGCGGGGGCGAGCGTCGAGTTCCGCTTCCGCAACGGCAAGAAGGTGGAGTTCACCGCCAAGGCCGTCGACGTGGCCAAACTGCTGGCCGACGTGAAGGCGTACCTCAAGAGTGGCCCGAAGGAGCTGAAGTGGGAGGAGCTGCAGATCGAGGCCCTGGGGCACCGGCTGGTGCGGGGGAACGCGGGCAAGTACGTGGGCGAGCAGGTGGCCGCCTGGTCGCTCCCCCTCGAGCCGCGGGCCAATCACTGGGATCGTCGCATCACCGTCACCACTCCGCTCCAGAAGGCCGGGGCGTATCTCGTGACGGCCAAGATGGAAAACGGCAACACCACCGACATCGTGCTGTGGGTGGCTGACACCGCCCTGGTCACCAAGCCGATGGCGGACAAGCCGTACTACTACGTCGCCGACGCCGTCACGGGCAAGCCCGTGGGCGGGGCGAACGTCGAGTTCTTCGGCTATCACCAGGAGTACGTCGGCGACACGCCCGCCAGCCGCGGGCACTACGTCATCACCACCAAGCAGTTCGCCGAGAACGCCGACGCCGACGGTCAGGTGCGGCCTGATCTGAAGGACATCGCCAACGGGTACAACTGGCTGGTGACGGCCACCACCCCGGGCGGGCGGATGGCGTACCTGGGCTTCTCGGGCGTCTGGGGCGGGCAGCACTGGTACGACCAGGAATACAACCAGACCCGCACCTTCGTGATGACCGACCGCCCGGTCTATCGCCCCAAGCAGAAGGTCAACTTCAAGTTCTGGGTCAACACCGCCAAGTACGACGTCGAAGGCAAGAGCGAGTTCGCGGGGCGGTCGTTCACCATCAACATCACCGACCCCATGGGCCGAAAGGTCCACGAGGGCAATTTCAAGGCCGACGACTACGGCGGCTTCGACGGGCAGTTCGAGCTCAAGGACGACGCCACGCTGGGCATGTACTCGGTGCACATCATTCACGCGCCCGGCGGGGGCGGGAGCTTCCGGGTGGAGGAGTACAAGAAGCCGGAGTTCGAGGTGAAGGTGGAGGCCCCGACCGAGCCGGTGGCCCTGGGCGACAAGTTCTCCGCCCTGGTGAAAGCGAAATACTACTTCGGCGCCCCCGTGACCGACGCCAAGGTGACGTACAAGGTGCTGCGGAACGACCACTCCAGCCGCTGGTTTGCCCCCTGCCCGTGGGACTGGCTCTTCGAGCCGGGCTACTGGTGGTACTGCTACGATTACCCGTGGTATCCCGGCTGGGCCAAGTGGGGCTGCTACCGCCCGATCGTGATCTGGTGGGGCGGGTGGCACCGCCCGCAGCCGCCGGAGGTCGTCGCCGAAGGCCAGGCCCGCATCGGCAAGGACGGCGAGTTCAAGGTCGAGATCGACACGAGCGTCGCCAAGGCCCTGTACGGCGACACGGACCACCGCTACGAGATCACCGCGGAGGTCGTGGACAAATCGCGTCGGACGATCGTGGGCAAGGGTTCGGTGCTCGTCGCCCGCGCCCCGTTCAAGGTGTACGCCTGGGTCGATGGCGGGCACTACCGCGTGGGCCAGGATATCCAGGCCAGTTTCGCCGCCCGCCGGCTGGACGGCAAGGGCGTCAAGGGCGAGGGCGTGTTGAAGCTCTACCGCATCACCTATAAGGACAACAAGCCCGTCGAGGCGGAGGTCGAGAACTGGAAACTCGCCACCGACGACGATGGCCACGCCGCCCAGCAGCTCAAGGCCGGCCAGGCCGGGCAGTACCGCCTGAGCTACACCGTCACCGACGCCGCCAAGCACGTCATCGAGGGCGGGTACGTCTTCGTCGTGCGGGGCGAGGGCTTCGACGCGGCCGGCTTCCGCTTCAACGACATTGAACTCGTGCCCGACAAGGCCGAGTACAAGCCCGACGAGAAAATCCGCCTCATGGTCAACACCAACCGGGCCGGGGCGAGCGTGTTGCTGTTCCTCAGGCCCGCCAACGGCGTCTATCGCGAGCCGGTCGTGCTGGCGATGACGGGCAAGAGCACGGTGTATGAGATCCCCGTGACGAAGAAGGACATGCCCAACTTCTTCGTCGAGGCCGTCACGATCCACTCAGGCAAGGTCCACACCGACGTCCGCCAGATCGTCGTCCCGCCGGAGAAGCGGATCCTGAACGTTCAGGTGACCGCCCCGGAGAAGGTTAAGCCCGGCGAGAAGACCAAGGTTCGGATCAAACTGACCGACGCCACGGGCGAGCCGTTCGTGGGCTCGACGGTGGTGACGCTGTACGACAAGGCCGTCGAGTAAATCTCGGGCGGCTCGAACAGCCCGGAGATCAAGGCGTTTTATTGGAACTGGAAGCGAACGCACCACGCCAACACCCGCCACAGCCTGCAACGCGGCGAGGGGCCCGTACTGCGGGCGGATCAGTTGGCGATGGCGTTCATCGGTATGTTCGGATACTCCCTGGCCGACGAGGCCGAGGGTATGGGCGAGGGAGAGCACGGCGGCGGCGGGGGCGGCGAACTCGGCGTTCCTCGTGGCCGCGGGGGCATGGCGGTCAAGGCGACCGCATTGCCGGGGCTCGCCATGGCCGACGCGCCCATGGCGGCGCCGATGGTCGCGGAAGCAAGGATGGCGGCCAAAGGGGATGGCGCCAAAGACAAGGCCCCGGACGCCCCCGGCGAGGACGGACAGGCCGCCCCGATGGTAGAGGCCACCGTTCGCACGCAGTTCGCCGACACGGCCTTCTGGGCCGCCGCTCTCACCACCGGCAAGGACGGCCTCGCCGAGTGCGAAGTCACCATGCCCGAAAACCTCTCCACCTGGATCACCCGCGTCTGGGCCATGGGGCCCGGAACGCGCGTTGGTCAAGGCACGGCCGAGGTTATCACCACGAAGAACCTCATCATCCGCCTCCAGGCCCCGCGGTTCTTCGTGCAGAAGGACGAGGTGGTTCTCTCCGCCATCGTGCACAACTACCTCAAGACCGACAAGCGAGTCGCCGTCGTGCTGGACCTGGGGGGCAAGACGCTCGAGGTCATCGACGCCAAGGCCACCCAGGACGTCAAAGTGCCCGCCGGCGGCGAGAAACGCGTCGACTGGCGAGTGAAGGTGCTCGAGCCCGGGCAGGCCGCCGTGACCATGAAGGCCCTGACCGACGAGGAATCCGACGCGATGAAGCAGGACTTCCCCGTCTTCGTCCACGGCATGCTCAAGACCGAGAGCTTCTGCGGCGTGATCCGCCCGGACCAGGAGCAGGGCAAGATCGACCTGTCCGTCCCGGCTGAACGCCGACCCCAGCAGAGCCGGCTGGAGGTCCGCTACTCGCCCACGCTGGCCGGGGCGATGGTCGACGCCCTGCCGTACATGGCGACCTACGCCTACGGGTGCACCGAGCAGACGCTTAACCGCTTCCTGCCCACCGTCATCACCCAGAAGGTGCTGATCGACATGGGGCTGGACCTGGGCGAGATCCAGAAGAAGCGAACCAACCTCAACGCCCAGGAGATCGGCGACGATCGCGGGCGGGCCAAGCAGTGGAAGCGCTTCGACGACGACCCCGTCTTCGACAAGGCCGAGGTCGACCGCATGGTGAAGGTCGGCCTCCAACGCCTGGCGAGCATGCAGTGCGCCGACGGCGGCTGGGGCTGGTTCAGCGGGTACGGCGAATGCTCCTGGCCGCACACGACGGCGGTGGTCGTCCACGGGCTCCAGATCGCCCGGGGCAACGACGTGGCCATCGTGCCCGACGTGATCGGGCGCGGCGTGGCGTGGCTGAAGGCCTACCAGGCCCGGGAGCTCGAAAAGCTCGTCAACGGGCGGAAGAACCCGCAGGTCAAGCCCTGGAAGGACCACGCCGACGACCTCGACGCGTTGGTCTACATGGTGCTCGTCGACGAGAAGGCCGACAGCAAGCCGATGCGGGAGTTCCTCTACGAGGACCGCAACGGGCTGAGCGTGTACGCCAAGGCGATGCTGGGCCTGGCCTGCCACAAGGTTGGCGACGCCGAGAAACGCGACATGCTCATCCGCAACATCGAGCAGTTCCTCGTGCAGGACGAGGAGAACCAGACGGCCTGGCTCAAGCTGCCCAACCAGGGCTACTGGTGGTGCTGGTACGGCAGCGAGTTCGAGGCCCACGCCTACTACCTGAAGCTGCTGGCGGCGGTAGACGGCAAGGGCGTCAAGGCCAGCCGGCTGGTGAAGTACCTCCTGAACAACCGCAAGCACGCGACGTACTGGAACAGCACGCGGGACACCGCCCTGTGCGTCGAGAGCTTCGCCGACTACATCCGCGCCAGCGGCGAGGACAAGCCCGACATGACCGTGCAGGTGCTGCTGGACGGCGAGGCCGTCAAGGAAGTGAAGATCGACAAGAGCAACCTGTTCGCCTTCGACAACAAGCTCGTGCTGGAAGGGGCGGCCGTCACCACGGGCAGGCACGCTGTCACGATTTCACCCTCGAGGATCACATCACCAAGGCCGGGCTGGAGATCAAGGTCAATCGCAAGATCTTCCAGCTCGTGAAGGTCGACAAGACCGTCAAGGCCGAGGGCGCCCGCGGACAGGCCGTCGACAAGAAGGAAGAAAAGTACGAACGCAAGGAGCTCAAGAACCTCGACACCCTCACCAGCGGCGACCTGGTGGAAGTCGAGCTGACCATCGACAGTAAGAACGACTACGAGTACATCCTCTTCGAGGACATGAAGGCCGCCGGGTTCGAGCCCGTGAGCGTCCAGAGCGGCTACGGCGACAACGAGATGGGCGCGTACATGGAACTGCGGGATGAGCGAGTGGCGTTCTTCGTCCGCGCCCTGGCCCGCGGGCAGCACAGCATTAGCTACCGCCTCCGGGCGGAGATCCCGGGCAAGTTCAGCGCCCTGCCCACCCGCGCCTCGGCCATGTACGCCCCGGAGCTGAAGGCCAACTCCGACGAGATCAAACTGAAGATCCAGGACGCCGAATAACCAGTCGCGGCGATGTCAGAGGAACAGGCCGGCCTCCACCTTGAAGTGCGCGGCGAGGACTTTGATGTGCGTCCGGCTCAAATTCCGCCGGCCGGCGAGGATGGCCGCGCCGAGCGTCCGGTTGCCCAGCAACCTGCCCAGGACCGAGGCGGTCATGGCGTGGTCGTCGAGCAATGCTTTCAGGGCCTCCAGCGGGGAGATACCCGAGTCGTCTATGGGGAAACGGACTGCTTCGTAGGCTTCCACAAAGGTGGAGAGGGCTTCCAGGTAGTCTTCTTGATCGGCGTTCAAGTCAAAGCCCGCCAGGCGGTCGATCATTTCGGTCGCGTTGGCGAGGTCGACGGCATCGTGAATGGGACGAGGCGGCAACAGGGCCACCAGGGCCCCGTAGGTCTTGGGCAATCGCCGGAAGTCGTTGGTTGTGGCCGTTTTCATAGCAGGTTCTTCCAGTTCTGTTTGTCGTACTCCGCGTGGGTGAGCACCATCAACGCGAAGACCAGTTGCCGGTTGTAGTGAATGGCGGTAATCAGGCGGTACTTGTTGCCGGCGATATTGAACACGGTAACCGTTCGGCCGCTTGCGACCGGCACGGCGTCGGCGTGCGAAAACGTGGCCCGCACGTCTTGCAGGCAGTTCCACCGGGCCTTCTTGGCCAGTTTGTGCCAGTACAACAGGCCGCTTTGGGCTTGCGGATTCCGCTGCCAGTACGCCGCCAGGGTGGCCCGTTTGATTATTCTCATGCCTATGCCTGTCTACATTATGTAGACGGTATCGGGAAAAAGCAAGCGGTCCTTGCCCAATTCCGCAGAGGAATCCGACCGGAGGAACGACGGCGTCAGGTTATCGGGAAAGGATTCCCAGAGCCTTTACCAGCGGGGCGCTGGAGACTTTCATCAGGCCGGTGGTGGGATGGCTCATTTCCACCAGGAGGAAGATAGCTCCGGCGACGGACAGGGCGCACAGGAGCAGAACGGAGAGCGTGGTCGGGTTGGGGTGCGCCAGGAGGCCGAAGCTGGCGAACAGGACGGTCAGCCAGAAGATCATCACGACCAGGAAGGGCGTGGGCAGGGGGATCTCGCCGCGTTCGGAGACCTGCAGGCGGCGCTGGCGGAGCTCGACAATGCTCTGGACGGCCTGGGACTGGAGAGATCGCTGGGCGTCGTTCTGGGGAGAGAGTTTCAGCATGCCATCGTGAAGGGCGGTCAGGCCGACCCCGACGCTGACGGGCTCGAGGGTCGGGAAGGCCTTCATGTCTTCCGGCCAAGCGCGGACGATCATGCCGCCGACGGTGCGGCGGAGCAGGAGACGTTCGTCCTTGGTTTCGGGTCCGTAGAGGCCCAGGAGGCGGTCGAGCAGGATGACGTCAGCGCCGCACTGGGTGAGGCCTTCGTTGACGGTGTCGTAAGAGTTCTTGGCCGAGCTGATCAACAGGCCCAGGACCAGGGCCGTCAGGGTGGCGATCACGCCGGCGCCCATCTTCATGAGCTCCTGCGAGTCGCGGCGCACGTGGTGGGAGGGAAGACGAGTGCGAAGGTACGACCCGCCGGCGGCCCCGGCAAAACTGCACGCGAACACGATCAAGGCGATGGTCATTGAAGTCACGTTCCTTTTTCTCCTTGGGTCCGTGCCCGACGGGCGCCGGGCGATGTTTCGCCGCAGGGAGTATAGCGTGTGCGGGTCAAGACCGCGCGGGAAAGATGCCGGGCGGAGGGAATCGCGAAGCCGCAAGCGGCGGGGGACCGGAGACGGGAGGGAGACGGGAGTGGACAGCGGAGGGGAATGGGGTTGAATCCGCCTCGGCGGGTCGCTAGAGTGAATCGCTTCCTTTGACGGTATATCGACAGGAGCGGCGAATGAGCAGTCTGGAACACACGGACCCCGAGATTTTCGCGATTATTGAGGCCGAGAAGAAACGGCAGGCCGAGACGCTGGAGTTGATCGCGTCGGAAAACCACGTGTCCGCCCCGGTGCTGGAGGCGATGGGGTCGGTGCTGACGGACAAGTACGCCGAGGGCTATCCCGGGCGGCGGTGCTACTGCGGGTGCGAGAACGTCGACGGCGGCGAGGCGATCTGCATCGCCCGGGCGAAGAAGCTCTTCGGGGCCGAGCACGCCAACGTCCAGCCGCACAGCGGCACCAGCGCGAACCTCGCCGTCTACGCCGCCGTGCTCAAGCCGGGCGCGAAGATCATGGGGATGAACCTCGCCCACGGTGGCCACCTTTCGCACGGCAAGGACATCAACCTGTCGGGCATGCTGTATAAGGTAGCGCATTACGGCGTTCGCAAGGACACCGAACGGCTGGACATGGACGAGATCCGGCGGATGGCGTTGGCGGAAGGCTTCG
>JAPLNA010000199.1 GCA_026693065.1 Planctomycetota bacterium | reverse complement strand
GTGAACCCGCTTCCTTCTGCACCGACATGGGGCCAAGGTTGCGCGAGAGGAAAGGCCCTGTTCCTCCGGGCTCTTCTGTCCTTGGATAGGGCAGGCGGCGTTGCATCGAGGGGGCCGAAAAAGGCATAATGGACGGATGCGAATCCTGGTCAGTTCGGACCTGCACTACAACATTCCGCGGTCGCGGGCGTCGGCGGAGGATCTGGCGGCCAGGGCGTGCCGGACGGGGGGAGACGCGCTGGTGCTCGTGGGCGACACGGCCGGGGCGGATATGGGGCCGTTCCGGGAGGCACTGAGACTGTTCGAGGGGTTCGGGGGGCTCAAGGCCCTCGTGCCGGGCAACCACTGCCTGTGGGCGTACGGCGGGGGCGACTCGCTGCACCGCTACCGCGTGGAACTGCCCGCCCTGGCGGCCCAGGAGGGTTTTGTCCTGCTCGATCACCAGCCGCAGACGCTGGGCGGCGTGGGCCTGGCCGGGTCGATCGGCTGGTACGACTACAGTTTCGCCGACGAGTCGCTGGGCATTCCGCTGGCGTTCTACCGGGCGAAGCTCTCGCCCGGGGCGGCGAATTATCTCGGGCGGCGGGAGCTGGTGGCGGCCCACGCGGCCGACCTGAACGACCGACACATGAGCATGGGGGTGCGATGGATGGACGGGCAGTACGTCAAGCTCGGCATGAGCGACGAGGAGTTCACCGCCCTGCTGGCCGAGACGTTGCGGGGGCAACTGGAGACGCTCTCGGCCTCGTGCGAGCGGATCGTGGCGTTCCTGCATCACCTGCCCTTCGCCGGCCTGGTGCCGCGCGGGCGGCCGGACCGGTTCAAGTTCGCGGCGGCGTTCCTGGGGGCCGGGCGGTTGGGGGAAGTGTTGATGCAATTCCCGAAGGTCACGAATGTTTTCTGCGGACATTCCCATTGGCGAAGTCGTGTTCAGATCGACCAGATGGACGTTCTGGCGATGGGGAGTACGTATATCGAGAAACATCTGGACGTCTTGGAACTGTAGGATACCGGGGAGAAACGGGGCGACGTTCCGTCGCCCGCTAAACAGTGCGCGCCGACACACGCGTGGCGCCCCCATCCCTTTTCCCTTCTTCCTTGTCTTTCTCTGCGTTCTCCGCGTTCTCTGCGGTGAGTCCCTCTTACTCCCTGCACACCTTCCTCACCGCCAGACACCTCTTCAACACCGCCTCCATCTCCGCCAGGGGCAGTTGGGTGGCGGCGTCGGAGAGGGCGTGGGCGGGGTCGGGGTGGGTTTCGAGGAAGAGGGCGTCGGCGCCGGCGGTCATCGCCGCGCAGGCCAGCAGGGAGACGAACTCGCGTTGTCCGCCGCTGCAGGCGCCCAGGGCGGCCGGCTCCTGGACGGAGTGGGTGGCGTGGAAGACGACGGGGGCGAAGGCCCGCATCTGCGGAATGCCGCGGAAATCGGTGACCAGGCGGTTGTAGCCGAAGCTCGTGCCCCGTTCGGTGAGCAGGACGTTGTCATTGCCGGCCTGGCGGACTTTTTCCACCGCCCCGGCCATGTCCCACGGGGCCATGAATTGGCCCTTCTTGATATTGACGCACTTACCCGTTCCGGCGGCGGCGACGAGCAGGTCGGTCTGTCGGCAGAGGAAGGCGGGGATCTGGAGGCAGTCGAGGACGGCGGCGGCCCGGGGGATCTGGGTGGTCTCGTGGACGTCGGAGAGGACGGGCAGGCCGAACTGCTTCTTCACGTCGGCCAGCCAGGCCAGGCCCTCGTCCATCCCCGGGCCTCGGGCGGTTCCGCCGCGGCTGCGATTGGCCTTGTCGTAGCTGGCCTTGAAGACCAGGCCGATGGAGAGTTTCTTGCAGAGGTCGGCCAGTCGCCCGGCGACGTCGAGGCAGAGCTGGCGGCTTTCGGCGAGGCAGGGCCCGGCGATGAGGGCCAGGCCCTCGCCGCCGAATTCGACGTTGCCGATGCGTGCACGGTGTTGGGTCATACGGGAACCTCGCCCTTCCAGGGCCAGATCGACCAACTGCGGGCCGGGGGGGGTATGATCAGTCGGATGCGATGCGGCGAGACGCCCACCTCCAGCGGAGTTTCCGGGCCCGGGTCGCCGTCGACCTGGCTGAGGACGGGCTGGGCGGTCTCGATGCGGAGGTGGCGGAACTGTTTGTAGATGGCGTTGCCCTTGAGCGGGTGCATTCGCAGAAGGGTCCAGGCGGCGTGCAGGAGCATGCCGGTCTGCTTGCGGCAGGAGAAGACGACCAGGTCGAGCAGGCCGTCGTCGATCAGGGCGTCGCGGCAAATCCGCAGTCCGACGGCGTAGCGGGAGATATTGCCGATGAAGGCCATGCCGTAGTCGTCGTAGATCTCCTCGCCGTCGGCGGTGATCTTCATGCGGGGGTACTTGTGTTCCCAGAAGGTTCGCCAGATGGGCCAGAAGTAGCTCAGGTGGGAGATGTGCCCGCTCCGGGTGTTGGCGAGCCGGCGGACGACTTCGCCGTCGAAGCCGATGCCGATGATGAGGAGGAACGCCCGCCCGTTGATCCGCCCGACGTCGCAGTGGATGACCCGCCCGTGGCGGAGGACCTGGACGATCTTGCGGGGGTCGCCGGGGATACGGAGTTCCTTGGCCAGGAGATTCTCCGTGCCGGCCGGACAGGGCAGGATGGGCACGTCGAAACCCTCCATGCCCGCGGCGACTTCGTTGACGGTGCCGTCGCCGCCCCAGACGACGACGGCGGAGGCGTCGGCGGCGATGGAGCGGACATGGTCGGTGGCGTCGCGGGGGCCTTTGGTGACGTACTCGACGAGTTCGATGCCCTCGGCCCGGGCCTCGGCTTTGAGCTGGGCGACGGCGCCATGATGCCCGCCGTAACCGCAGCGAGGGTTGATCACAAGGTGCACGGGTTTGCCTGGGTCGTATTCCATCAGAGAAGAATTACATAACCTCTTGCCGTCTGTCAACGGAAAGGTATAATACGATGCTTTCCCGTAAGGCTGGTCCCTGCGCGTTGGAGAAGGACCCAATGGACGAAACCACCGGTAAAACCATGGAAACAGTGACAGAGATGGCCGCCAAGGACGTCTGGACGGCGGAAGACTACAATCAACTGGTCGCGGCGTTGTTCCGCGTGGGCCAGGCCACCGACAAATTCGCCGCCCTGACGGCGAAGATGGAGGCCGCCGGAGAGGCCAAGGGGCCTGCCGCCCTCAAGCTGGGCATCGCCTACTACATTCTCTGCCGCTTCGACAAGGCCCTGGCGGCCCTCGCCAACGCCACCGACAACAAGGAGCGGCGGTTCTTCCAGGCGATGGCCCTCAAGAACCTCCGCCAGTACGCCAAGGCCGACGAGGAATTCGAACGCGCCAAGGCCCGCGGGTGGGACGAACGCGAGGTCGAGGCCCAGCGGATCGAGATCCTCGTCCTGACCGGCGACGTCGCCGCGGCGAAGAAGGCCATGACGGCGTACGAGAAGAAGGCCTCCGGCACGCCCGACGCGGCGTATCTCCGCGGGCTGCTGCTCGAACAGGACGGCGCGGGCGAGAAGGCCTGCGAGGCCTACGACCAGGCCCGCACGCTCGGGCAGGGACACCCCCGGGCGACGTTCCGCCTGGCCTACTACTGCGACCTGCACGGCGACACCGAGCGGGCGATGGAGCTTTACCGCGAGTGCATCTCCGCCCCGCCCGTCTTCGCCAACGCCCTGCTGAACCTCGCCGTGCTGTACGAAGACGCCGGCGACTACGGGCGAGCCGGCGACTGCCTCCGCCGCATCCTCGTCACCCAGCCCAACCACGAGCGGGCCAAGCTCTTCCTCAAGGACGTCGAAGCCTCCAAGACGATGTTCTTCGACGAAGACCAGGCCAAGCGGATCGCCCATCATAACGCCATCCTCGACATCCCCGTGACGGACTTCGAACTGTCCGTCCGGGCGAGAAACTGCCTCAAGAAAATGAACATCCGCGTCCTGGGCGACCTGGTTCGCACGACCGAATCCGAACTGCTCGGGTACAAGAACTTCGGCGAGACCTCGCTGAAGGAGATCAAGGACATGCTCTCGGCCAAGGGGCTCCGGCTGGGCCAGGCCCTGGAAGACGAAGGCCAGGCCCCCATCACCCTCGGGCTGGACATCGCCCCCGAAACCCACGTGGCGTCCTGTCCACCCCCGTCGAGCAGATCGAGTTCTCCGTTCGCTCTCGCACCGCCCTGAATAACCTCCGCATCAAAACCATGGGCGACCTGGCCAGCAAGAGCGAGGCCGAACTGCTCGCCTGCCGAAACTTCGGACAGACCAGCCTGAACGAGATCCGCCAGCGGCTCACCGAGTACGGGCTCCGCCTGCGAGAGCCCAACTGAGTGAGGCCCCAAGCACCGGCCGATCTGGACGGGACTTCAATCCGTGCAAGACAGCCGCGATAATCTCATTCACGCACACCAAGGGCCCGCCCGGCGAGGGTGGGCTCTTTTGCTTGCCCGGCCCGCCCGGCGGGCAGCGGGTCCGGCCCTGCTGGCCCTGCTGGCCGCCGCCCTGGCCGCAACGGGCGGCTGCCAGAACTGGCTCGATCAGTCCATGGAACCGCCCGTCGTCAACACCCCGCCCTACGCGGGCCAGACTCCCCCGCCCTTCGCGCCACCGGCCCCCTTCGTGCCAATTCCGCCCATCCCACTGACGCCGCCCGCTCCGCCGATACCCAGCAAGTGCCCGACCATGCGGGTCCGCGTCGGGCCTGACCGCACCAACGCCACCCTCGCCACCGCGTCGGCCTATGAAATCCAGGTCGACGGCAAAACCGTCTTCCGCGCCCCCGACGGCCTCAGGCCTGCCTCCGTCTCCCGACGCGGCGGGCTCTGGCGAATGGGCAAGGCCTCCTGGCCCGGACAGACCCTCGCCCTCCTGCCCCAGGGCGACGCCGTCGTCACGCTCGACCGCACGGCCTACCGAGGCAGCATGCACCTGCACGCGGTGGGCTCGTCGAGTTATCTGGCCGTCAATCATCTGGACCTCGAGAACTACCTCGCCGGCGTCCTGGCCCGGGAGTTGTTCAAGGACTGGCACGCCGAAACCTACCGCGCCCTCGCCATCGCCGCCCGAACCTACGCCTACTACGAAGCCACCGCCAACCCCAAAGACCCTCGCTACGACCTCTGGGACAACCAGGCCTCCCAAATGTACGGCGGACTCGCCGCCGAAACCCCCGCCAGCCTCGCCGCCGTCCGGTCCACCGCCGGTCAGTTCCTCATGGCCGGCGAGCCGGGTAAGCTCGCCCCCTTCCGCGCGTACTACTCCTCCTGCTGCGGCGGCGTGACCAACCCGGCCGAGGTCTTGCTGGGCAAGAACCCCTCGCCCGCCCTTCGCGGCGGCGTCGCCTGCACCGACTGCAGCAGGGCCACCTTCTACCGCTGGCCCCCCGTCCGCCTGTCCAAACGCGACCTCTACCACGCCGTGTCAGCCTCCTTCCCGCAAACCCGGGGCCTCGGCGGCCTCACCGCCATCCGCGTCGCCAGCGAGATCCGCCCCGGCCGCCCGTACTGGCTGGAACTCATCGGCCCCAAGGGCAAAACCGCCCGCCTTCTCGCCGACGACCTCCGCCTGGCCGCCCTCCGCAACTCCGTCCCCGGCGCGTCCAAGCTCTACTCCATGAACTGCCGCATCGTCGACGCCGGCTCGTCCTTCGAGTTCCGCGACGGTCAAGGCTTCGGCCACGGCGTGGGCCTCTGCCAATGGGGCGCCGAAGGCAAAGCCCTCCAGCGCTGGCCCGCCGAAAAGATCCTCCTGCACTACTACACCGGCGCCCAGATCGTCCGCCTCTACTGACCCTCCCCCACCGTTCCCCGACATCCCGTCCCCTCCCCAAATGTCCGATCCTCCCGACCGTCCTGTCCCCCAAAGCCCGGCCACTGCGTGGCCGGGACGTGCCCCGGACTCCCCGGTGCGTCCCGGCCCCCCCCGGACTCCCTCGGGTCCCCCCGCACCCAAAGCATCCTTCCCCGCGAATCTCCCATGCCCCCAAGAACCGTAACATGTTGCCTTACAATCAGTTCATTCTTCGCCCCCTCCCAAAACCCCCGCGATTCGGGATACTCAAAGGATACTTAAAGGATACTCAGGGGATACTCAAAGGATACTCAAGGGATACTTAACGGATACTCAGCGGATACTTCCGCCGGCAAACCCGGCCGGTAGCCCGTGACGAGTAGCCCGGAGCCGGTAGCCGGGCGGGGAAAGCAGGTGCTAGGTTCTCGGGGCCAGGTGCCAGGCTCGGCATTTCCGGCTCCCTCTTCCCTAGCACCTCACCCCTAGCCCCTAGCACCTTCTTCTCCGAGCGGCAATCCACTCCGCCCCATCTCTCTCTTCAATTGGAAACCCGCCTTCGGCGGGCAGGTTGGAAATTGGATCCGCCTTCGGCGGAGCAATCCCTCATCGGACGCCGCGCTCCATACCCGAACATTATACGAACCTACAAGTGTCCCGTCAAGATTTTTCAGGACAGATTTGGGATCTGGCGTGGCCGCCCTTTTCGCATCCGCCCCCCGAACGGGCGTCCTTCGCGGCCGCTCCCCCGAGCCCCCGCAGGGGGTGACTGCGCGTAGCCCCACCCGACGTAGGAGGGTGGGGACCGCCGAAGCCCTCCCCCCTCCCTCCCTTCTTCTTCTTCGAGCCCCCGCAGGGGGCGATTGAACCGGCGACCGGCGGCGAGTCAGTCGCCCCCTGCGGGGGCTCTTGAAGAAAAGAAGAAGAAAAGAGAGACGGGGCCACGCCGGGTTCCCCACGCTCCTTCGTCGCATGGGGCTACGCGCAAACGCCCCCTGCGGGGGCTGGAAGCGGGGCCGAGAACAGACCCAAACAGAGGCCGAGATAAGGATTACGACCCCCGATTCCGATCCCGGACTTTCATTTGTTATCACCAATTGCTTTCTGAAGAATCTTCTTGGCTTCATTCAGATAATGAACTTGCCCTCCATCTGGACTGCCTGCCTCCTGCCAAAGACGCGTAGCGAGTTCTCCGGCTTTTTCCCGAAATATTCTGTCCTTCTTCTCTTGTCGTTTCTCCAGTTCTCCGATTCCGGGGGCATCTCGCAGTGCGGCCATTTCAAATGATGGGCTGACCCCATGGACCTCCTGATATTGCGCCACCAAGTCAGAAATGAACCGGCCAACGTTCAGGAAGTGGCAGCTCATATCGTAGGCCGTGGCGCAGAAGAGGAATCTCAGTAGTTCTGGATCCTTTACTTCCCGCAAGCAAGAGTCGTGTTTGCGGATTGCCTCCTTTTGCGGTTGGTGGGCGAACTGGGTGTAGATGAATGCATCCAGTATCGTCTTCCTTGTGAAGGTCCATGATTCATGGCCAGGAAATGGAAAACGCCGGGGCGTGCTATCCAGTTCGCGGAGATACAGGTCGCATTCCTCTTTTACCCATTTTCCCATGGGATGTGTGATTTGGGAAGAGAGGGCTCTGCAGGCTGCGACAAAGCAACCCGCCTCCTTCAGCATGTATAACCGGCGAAACACAGTCACAAACGCTGTGATCTCCTCGGCCGTCGCTGCCGTCTTGAATAGGCCCAATTCGATGGTTCCGGGGCCATTCTTGATGACCTCGGTGCCTTCCAATTCTCTTGCGTCCCGAAGGAAGAATGCCAGGGAATCCACATGTTCCTGGGTAAAGGAGACCTTCCGAAGGTCCAGAGGGGCATGCGGTGAGGCAAGGCTGAATTCAATATCATGTTGGCGATAATGCGAGGGGAAGACAATCGCGCCCTCTTTGCCCGTGCAGAGCTCGCCCATTCGTTTTCCGGAAAGGTGGTTTCCATTCTCATCTTCAAAATAATCGACCAGGAAGAATATGGACGGGAAGTGGTTCCCAGCTACTGCCCGCGAGATAACCCCGGACCTCTCCTTGTCAGTCAACATTTCCTTGAAAAGATGCCGGTAACTAAGCATTTCCTGGGCACCATCTCCAGCGTCGCGGATACTCGAAGCGTATTCCACTGCAGCCTGCATCGAGGGTTCAAGTGTCTGTGTGTCGAGACAGAGGTCACGGTCTTTGAATTTCCGGTCCCGAGAGTCCAGATACCGTATGCGCCAAAGAATAACCATGTTCGTGATCCCCGATATCTAAGTATTTCCACCTCGCTAGTATATGGCCCATCGGTGACCCCCACAAGGGCACTTGGCCGAGAATCTACTCCTGTTCGGGCGGAACTTGCGCTTGGTGTGGCTGGTGACCTTGCGGCCGACGCCGCCGAGGTACTTGGCTTTTGGTCGAAAGAGCGGCCCCGAACCGGAGTCACTGGGAAATGCGCGTGTCGGGGAGGGCCTGTTGGAGATCTTTCAGGGCGGCGGGGAACCGACGGGGACAAGAACTGTTGGTAGTGGCGTTGGAAGGCGTTTCCCATTCTTCTCGGATATCGCCGGAATGCCCTTAGGGGCACACTACGAACAACCGGAAGGACTCGGCCCCAGGCCCGAGGCCAGGGAATCAGGCCTGGGCTTCGGGGGTGTATTCGCGGCGGGGGGGCTTGACGATCAGGCCGTTGCGGATGGCCGTCGTCGAGACGTTCACCTTGCGGACCTTGCCGTCGATGACGGCGCGGACGCGCTGGATGTTCGGGCGGAACTTGCGTTTGGTATGGCTGGTGACCTTGCGGCCGACGCCGCCGAGGTACTTGGCCTTGCCGCGACGGGTGTAGCGGCCGCCAGCGGTGGTCTTTTTTCCGGTGAACGGGCAAACTCGAGGCATTGCATTACTCCAAAACAGTTCCTCGCCACGCGGCGAGTCCGGGATTATATGCCCGGACCGGGCGGAGGGCAAGGGGTTTTTCCAGGTTCTTTGGGACTACTTTTCCTTGTCTTCTTCCTTGGCCTTGGCGGCCGCGGCCACGATCGACTGCTGCACGTGGCTGGGAACGGGCTCGTAGTGGCTCAGTTCCATGGAGTAGCTGCCCTGCCCGCCGGTGACGCTGCGGAGCTGGCTGTTGTACTGCATCACTTCCGACAGCGGGGCCTGGGCCTTGACGACGACCATGTTGCCCGGGAGCATGTCCTGGCCGAGGATTCGCCCGCGGCGGCCCGACAGGTCGCCGGCGATGTCGCCCATGAAGTTCGCCGGCACGGTCACTTCGAGGGTCACGATGGGTTCGAGCAGGACGGGCTTGGCCTTCATGATCGCGTCGATGAAGGCGTACTTGCCGGCCGTGCGGAAGGCGATTTCCTTCGAGTCCACCGGGTGGTGCTTGCCGTCGTAGACGCTCACGCGGACGTCCTGGATGGGGAAGCCCGCGACGGGCCCGGCCGGCAGCACGTCCAGCACGCCCTTCTCGATGGCGGGCAGGAACTGGCGCGGGATCGACTCGCCGAACAGGTCGTTGACGAACTCGTACCCGCCGCCCCGCACCAGCGGCTCGATCCGCAGGAACACCTCGCCGAACTGCCCCGCCCCGCCGGTCTGCTTCTTGTGGCGGTGGTGGCCGTCCGCCTTGATGCTGATGGGCTCCAGGTAGGGGATCTTCGGCGGCTTGGTGTCCACCTCCATGTCGAAGCGTTCCTTCATCTTG